>JADFYH010000002.1 GCA_015233135.1 Deltaproteobacteria bacterium | reverse complement strand
AGCCCAGAAAAAAACAAATTGCATCGATAGGGACCCACCTATAAAAAGAAAAAATAAGATCCGTCGCTACGCTCCGAGTGGGTCCCTATCCTTGCGGATCACTGGGTCCCTGTCTTGCGATTTCGCAACGAGATCAAATTTGTTTTGGGTCCGGGCATATTCCTCACTATGTATTAGATAAAAATGGTGATTGGTGTGCTTTAACTCCTCCTTATAATAATTTGGGACCTACTCCTTATGGGTTTTGGCAAGAGTATGATGCTATGGGTTTGAAGGTGGGCGTTCGAGACGCTACAGCACGCGTTCTGGCAAGAAGGGCCTTCTTATTAGATTCTTTCTATCTTCTACAGACTCAAGAAGGAACTTGGCTTCAACATTACAATATTCCTCTCTTCGCCCTGGAACAAATCGGCCACGCCGAAAAGCTCCAAGCCCGCTGGTTGCAACTCAGATCTCTCGGAGTGGATCCTCATCCTTATGTACTGGCTGTAGTTAAATTAAGTGATGAAACCTGGAATGCCGCTTGTGCGCGAATTGCCTCTGACGCTGCTTTTGCCAAGGTTTTAGAAGCACTTATCCACCCTGCCGCCGCAGAATATTTTTTGATGCACCCCGAATTTAGTGCCGACCATATTTTAAAGGCCTCGTGGATTATTCGTTACTATTATTTGAAGCAGGGGCAGAAAGATCACAGCAAATTTTTAAATCGCATCCAGCGCTTTCTGGCCAAGAATAATATCTCTGTAACGGAGCTTCATGAGCAGTTGGAGAATAACGAGAAGTCTGAACTGATCACCACTTTAGAACACTTTCTTACAAGTGATGAAGTCGAAGTGAGCACTGAAACACAAATTGCAGCGCTTAGTTCTCAGGCCCATCCTTTAAGCGATGCCATCACGCATTTAAAATCGAAAAAGCTGGAAGAACGAAGCCTGGATTTTTTGGAGATTCCCAAATCTGGCTATGGCTGCGAATACGATGTGCGCTCACTGGTAGCGGCCACTCAGCATCTATATGTAAAACAGCCTTATGCCTGGTTGAGGGAGTTGCTGCAGAATAGTTTGGATGCTCTGAGAGGAACCCCATCCGATTCCTCTCGCCCCTGGAGGGAGAGGGTGGCCGAAGGTCGTGAGAGGGGATTGATTCAAGCCCAGATCTACAAAGTAAATAACGAAGCCATCCTCAGTTTTTATGATGAAGTAGGCATGGAAGAAGAGGCCATGAATCTGCTTTTGCCGGGGGTGACCACAAAGCTGCTTGGAGAAGACCTGGGAGGTTTTGGGGTGGGTTTCAAGGCGATTTTGTCGGGAGCCAATTGGGTGCGGGTGAAGACAGCGAAAAGTAAAAGGGGAAAACTGAGCTTTCTGGATTTTCAGGTGCAACGAGATGCGGAAGGGGAAATTATTGAGATACAGGTTCGAACTGCAGTTTTGGAAAACGACGAATCGTTCAAGGGAACCCTGGTCGAGACCTCAAGATACACAAATGATGCCGAACTGGAAATGGCCCGCCTGAAGGCCCACCTGCAACACGTGGGCAAATATATCAGCCTGGAATATCGGGTGATGCTGGGAGAGGAACAGGTCAACGCCGAGGCAGTGCCTACTTTGACCAACCTGGAAGATGATCCAAAAAAGGGGGGCATTGGAAGAGTAGAAGTCATGGACGCCTTTGATTTCAAGATTCTGCTGGGGGATCTGCCCATGTGCAATATGCCACAGGATTTGCTGGAGGCTGTGCCGGAGGGTATTTGGGAATTCTTTCGACGCAAGGGATGGTGCCTTCGCTTGGATCCCAAGCTGCATCTGCCCATAGAAACGCGAGATCGGCTTCAAAATCATGAGGCCGTGATGGCACGCTTGAAACAGCTTTTGCCTGGATTAATAATCAAGGCCTTTCTCACTCGTGTGGCTCAAAAAATGGACGGAGCCGATTTGCACCTGCTGCCTCAGGAATATTTTGTGCAGAGTTATGATCTGGAAAAAAAAGCCAGGTTTGACGCAGAAGTGCTACGACATGCCAGACTGATCAACGCGCATCAAATGGAAAGCATCACCGATTATTCCATTTATAGCCGGGCAGAAGAGCAGGAAAAAAATCTGGCAGATCGAAAATTAACACAGCTTTTAACCTTGGTGGAGTTCATTGAGTTTGAGTGGAGGGGAAAACAAAAGATTTCCGTTCAAGATATTTACGAAATGCAACGCGACCCCAATGAAAAAGCCAATCTGCAACGATTAAAAGAAAGCGGAAGACTGCCCGATTCCTTACGGAGCCGTTTGGCACGAGATGATCGCAGTCAGGCGATGGCCACCAAAAATGAAAATCTTCTTGAAGAGAGTATAGCAAAACAGGACGATGCCTTGAATTTTGGAATTGAGAATCTGCAGAAGAACCAGAAATATTTTTTGGACAAAATTCATGATACCGACACAGAAGCCTATCTGCTGGTACTGCAGGAAATGACCGCGGCCTATTATCAATATTATAATCGCGGTAAAGAGGTGAAGGTGGGGATACACACCTTTGATGCTTCGAAAACATCCTCAGGTTTAGCAAGTTATGCGAGGCATTATGTGGATGGGAATGGCGATTATTGTTTGCTTCGATCTTTTGGTGTTTCACTCAAAGAAGATATCGAGGCCTGGGCGGCTATTCGCAGCGAAGAAAATATCGCCAGGAAAAAAAGAATGCTGCTGGCTTTTTTAATTCGTCATTTTGAAACCCTCAGCCACGAAGTGACCCATGTCGAAAAAGAGGGTCGCAGACAGCATTTTGACGACAGCTTTACGCACGATAAGAAATTCTTTCATCATCAAATAGGGCTTTTGTTTGAGACCTTGAGCGCTTGGGCCGGGGTGGCCAGGGAGATGGCGGCATGAGGAGGTTTTTGGTATCCCTTAAAACCTCTGAAACAACATCTTGAAGCTTCCCACCGAAACTTGATCTCCGTCTTTCAAAATTTGCTCCTCCACCCGCTTGCCGTTCACGTACACGCCGTTGGAACTTTTTAAGTCGATTAAGATATAATCGTTGCCCTGCTTATTGATGGCGGCATGTTGCCGGGATACCTTTGCTTCTTTTAGCACCACATCGTTGGAGGGTGAACGTCCCAGAGAAATGGTTTCCGAGAGTTCAATCTCCTTGGGTTCTACGTCCCCCTCAAGGCAAATCAGTTTGGCGTGAATAGAAACGGATTCTTCTTCCATCTCGGGCATCTCAGGCAGTTCGGGGGCCTCTTCCAAAATGGAAATGGTCTGTTTTCCCGTGGGGGGATCTTCTTCCATGGAAGGTTTTTTTGTCTCCTGGGGAGGTGTGCTCTTCACAGGCGCAGGGACTTCCGGAGCCTCTTTTGCTTCGAGTTCTTCGAGAGGGATACTTTTTAAAATGGCTGAAATAGAGTCATCAAAAGAAAGTTCGGGACCTGCTGCGGGAGGAGGCGCTGCTACTTTCTTTTTTTCCATCGCTGGCGGGGTGGGTTGAACTACAGCTTCATCTTCATTGAAGTAATCTCCGCCAGGGTTTGAAGCGTTTAAAAAATAATCGCCAGAAGCTTGCTTCGGTGAAGAGGGCGGTCGAGCTGTGCTTGCAGGAGGGGGAGTTGCCTCTTTGAGAGCGACGGGAGTTGGAGGAGACGTAGGTGTGGGCGAGGGTTTCTCCGGAATAGGAGCTGAGGGGAGTTCCGAAAGCTTGTCTCGCACCTGAATCAGTTCTTCGTATTGATCGAGCTGTTTCTGCAGTTCGCTCAAGGTCTTTTCATAATTTGCAATTTCAGTCTCCGTTTGTATTTTGACTTCCTGAAATTTTTCTTCCTGATATTCCCCCAAGACATGTCGGAACTTAGCTTCTTCAAAAATTTCCCTATTTTTTTGTAAGTAGCTTTCTTGCTCCCCTTTGAAGGCATACAGTTCTTGAAGTGCTTTTTCAATTTCTGTACATTTTTGTTCAAAACCAGATTTTATCTTACCGAGCTGAACCAGGTAATCTTTTTTAACGCGCTGGTAGACTTGTTCAGAGACTTCACTGCTGTGCAATTCCATCTTTTCGATGCGATCCAAAATCAATTCGAGTTCCTGCCTGATTTGGAGAGTGGATTGGTAGAGTGTTTCATCGATGCGCATAGACATTTCCTTTGCTGAAATTAGAGCTACTAAGTACACAATTTTATGAAAGCTTGCTTGGGTCTGTCAACAAATAGACTTTATTATTTTAGAGGGATTTTGTTCACGAAATTGATTTACAGAACTTGCAAAGACTATTACTGTTTCCATTTGATTAATAGAGTAAGAAATAATTAAAAAACACGTAACCCTCTAGCCTCATTAAATTATGAACGATAACAAAAAAAAACCTTCTTCGAAGATGAATGCGGATGATTTTGACAAGACTCAGCTGGATGTTGATGTGCGGAAGTTGGAAGCTGAAGACATGGACAAGACGCAACTCATAGGGCGCAAAAGCCCACCAGAAAAGCAACCTGAAAAACAAAAGCTTGAGCCGCCCATCAAGACCAAGGCCACTGAACCTCAGGCAGTTAAGCCCCAGATTGTAGAACAGAAAACGGCAATTCCAGGTCCTCCATTTG
This sequence comes from Deltaproteobacteria bacterium, assembly GCA_015233135.1. NCBI lineage: Bacteria > Pseudomonadati > Myxococcota > Myxococcia > Deltaproteobacteria bacterium. The sequence goes on along the minus strand of JADFYH010000002.1, from coordinate 122,196 downwards.
ATTTTAAGGGCAATTGGGCCCCCTTGTTGCTTTGGGTGTTTTTTTCATTTTTTCATTTGAGTCTGTTGATTGATGCCTTGGCTAATGCAAGCCCTTTGCGCTTTTTTTTGGGATTGGGTCTGGTTTTAAATCTACTTTTTTTTGTATTTTGCCTTCTTCAGAAAAAAACACTAAAAAGTCCCACCCATTTTGGGGCAGCCATTTTACTACTTACCTTTGGCTATAGTAGTTATCATTATGGCTCCCTAGATTCTCTGGCCCTCACTGCCTTCAAAAAAACACCCGCCACCCTGTTTAATTTTATTTTCCTGATTTCACTCCTTTACTTCCAGATTATTCTCCTCATTTCCAAAACCTTCTCCAGAACTGTAAAAATAGTTTTGTCCTTGTTTCTTTTATATTCCTTGTTCGCTATTCTTGAAAACCTTCTGTATGCCTTTTGGATTTTTAGGTCCTTTTGGAATCTGGAAGACAATCTTTGGAGTAGTTCCATCCCTTTTCTTCCTTTTTATTTTAGACCTCTCTCTCTTTATTTTTATTTTGTTTTGCCCTCCTTGTCTCTGGTGGCTCTTTTTAGACTTTTACGTTCCAAAAGCGAGGGTTTTGCTTCCTTTTTCCAATTGCTCCTGTGTTTCAGCCTGATGTTTCTTTCACAGATTATTTTATTTAAAAACTCTTATCCTTCCTTCTTGGGTTTAATGGGGTTGAGCAGGGAAAGTACAGGCATGGGCTTTGTCTATGGGAGCGAGAAATCCTCCATTCAGATTCAGGCGGTGAATTATCCCAAACTAAAAAATAACGATTTAGTCTTACAGCAGGTCCTTGCGGCTTCCTGGTCTGCGGATTCCGCTGGGGCGACGGACAATTCCAGAAAAATAAATCTGCTTCTTCGTAACGAAGAGGGACGGCAAATTCCATTTGAAAACAAGAAGGATCTTCAGGTGTTGGAACAGAACAGTCTTATTCCTTCCTTCAAACTTTCTTCCTTGCAAAGAAACAGCTTTGATCCCAAGGCGATATTCTTTCTCGTGGCCTCTCATCCTGCCTTGAAGCCTTATTCCGGCTTGTTGAAAGAAAATCTGGAACACTTGGGTCAGGCCTTTAATAGCAAAGAAAAAATTTTTGCGGCCCAGATTGCGGACACCTTTAAAGGGGATTGGCTGAGTCCTGAAAGTCTGAAATCTTTAACTTTTCAGCCCGCGACAAACTCCAACGTCAAGTTGGTTTCCGCTTTTGAGGCCTGGTCAAGGAAGATGCCGCGGCCTGCACTTTCCAAGATCAGTTTCTTGGTGGCAACACCCGATCTTGTTGTGTCTGAAGAAGATTCTTCCAAGCTTCTTGCGTTGTTAAAGAAACAGAGAAACGTCTTGTTTGCATTCTGTGTGGAAAATGAATGTTCAAATTCCTTGAAGCAATTAGCCACACAAAGTGGAGGGAAAACTTTAACTTTAAATCCCAAAGAAGAATGGACTCCGCTCTTCCTTTCGGCCTATTCAATGCTGTACCCCGATTATTTGCTTAGCTATAACTTTCAGGGGGCAGAGATTGATTTTCAAATTCTTTCACCTTCAAATGAGGGCACACTGGGTGAAAATTCAAGTTTGGAGCTGCACTTGAATACCCCCCTTTCAGAAGGGGCTAAAGTTGTGCTGAGTGCTCAAAATAACCCCCTTCAAGAGCAATTGATTGGTGCGGAACAAAATGTAAAAATGAATTTAAACCTTTCCCAGTTCCCGAAAGGAAAAAATACATTTAAAGTGACGGTTCTCGATCCTCAGGGGAAGCAGGCTTCCAAAGAACTAGCCCTTAATGTCCCCGATGTAAAAAAGGTTGCCTTTGTGCGTCCCTTGGAAGGAGATACGGTGAGTGGGCAGGTGAATCTGGAGGTGTTTGTGCGTGCCTCCCTGCAGGCCTCTGTGTCCAAGGTAGAGTTTTTTCTGGAAGACCAGAAAATTGGTGAAGCCCTTTCAGAACCCTATTTGATTACCTGGGACAGCGGCTCTCAGACTGGGTCTCATGTTTTAAAGACTGTGATTAATCTGGCGGATGGCTCGACCTTGCAAGATCAGATAAAGCTGAATTTTGCCTCTTCCATTTCCACTAAAATTCTTTCACCCGCTCTGGGGGAATATCTGAATTTGCTGACAGAGATTGAAGCCGAGGTGAATCATCCTCTTTCTGAGGACATAGCAAAAGTAGACTTCATGGCGGATGGAGTCTTGTTGGGTTCCATCAGTCAGGCTCCTTTCAAATATTTGTGGGATAACTCCAGCCTGATTCCTGGAAAACATTATTTGCAGGCCCGGGCCTATTCAAAGTTGGGCTCTTCTACCGATTCTGTCTCCGTAAACATCGGGTCGGGAACCCTCAGTATCTTTTCTGCCGATAATTCAGGTGGGGTGCCCAATTCAAGCACGGGTATTTCTCCCGATTATTTCGAGTGGGTCATCGATGCCTCCAAAACGATGGGCACTAGTGTAGGGGGCAGTAAAAAGATTGACTGGGTAAAAAATGCCCTCAATGAAATGCTTCCCAAGATTTCTTCCTCTTCTCAACATGCTTTTCGTTGGATGGGGGCCCAAAGTCCCAGCTCTTATCAAAACTGCAAGGACACACAGCTTTATTCTTCATTTAAACCCCTGGAACTCACCAAACTCCAAACCCAATGGAGTGGTCTAGAAGCCAAGGGGATTGCTCCCCTGGCTTATACCTTAGAAAAGGCCCGATCCGATTTTAAAGGCAGTAGTGGTTCACGGGTGATGGTTTTGTTTACCGACGCCTATGAAAACTGCGGAGGGGATCCTGTGTTGGAACTGGAGCGTTGGAAGAAAGAAAAACTCAATGTAAAACTCTATATTTTGGGTCTGGATTTGGAAGGCAGTCGGGATGAGATTGAATTGAAGCGCATCGCTTCGATGGTGGGTGGAGAGTATTTCTCCATTGCCCGTCCTCAAGACTTGTCGAAGGCCCTGGAAGAAGTGATTAAAGTGAGCTATGCGGTTCTCGATTACAAAGGAAAAGAAGTGGCTCAAAAGGCAGTGGGTTCTGAGCCTCTTGTGATACGCACTGGTGAATACCGGGTGGAAGTGAATCTGGAGCCTCCTTTGGTTATGGAAAAGGTATTGCTTCTCAATGGTCTTGAGAAAAAACTTTACCTTAAAAAAGAGGGGGCTCAGTTTAAGCTGAGTGAGTAACTTTCTTACGCGATATTTGTAATAATCGGTTACGCAAAAATCCCCTTTCCCCTTGAGGGAGAGGGTTAGGGAGAAGGGGCTTCATTTCAAAGAAATCCGTTATCAGTTTTGTCTTGCCAGCGGCTTTTTTTTTGTGTAGCAGCACGACACTTTGTTTCTTCACCATGGGCCTCGTTTGGCCCATTTTTTTTGATTTTCATGCAGGTACAACTGGAAAAAATTGAACAGCTTTTGCAGCCCCTTGCCGAATCTATGGCTTGTGAAGTAATTGCTTGTGAGTGGACCCAGGAAATGGGACGGCGGATATTGAGAATTTATCTGGATAAGCCGGAAGGGGTGATGTTGGAAGATTGTGAACGTTTTTCGAATCTTGTGAATCCACTTCTAGATGTAGAAGATCTCATCGCCCAAAGTTATGATCTGGAAGTTTCTTCTCCGGGAATTAATCGTCCCCTAAAAAGGTTAAAAGATTTTGAGCGTTTTACCGGGCAAACGATCAGGGTAAAAACCTTTACTCCTCTCGGAGGTCGTTCTCGATACAAAGGGAAACTGGTCGAAGTGAAAGAGCAGTTCATAAAGGTTGAAGTGGACAAGCAGGAATATAAAATTCCTCTTTCTGAAATTGAAAAGGCAAACCTTGAAGTGGGTGTAGATGAGGTTTTGAAAAAGGGTAAAAAAAAGTAAAAAAATGGAGTTAAAGATGGCAGGCAAAAAGAAAAAAACCGCCAAGGCTGGCGTAAAATCGATGTTTATTAACTTAAACAGCGTGATTGAACAAGTGGGTAAAGATAAGGGGATTCCTAAGGAAGCCTTAGTTGAAGCGGTGGAATCTGCGATGCTTACCGCGGCACGCAAGAAATACGGTATCGAAATTGAGCTCGAAGCTCAGTACAACGAAGAGCTGGGGGAAATTGAGCTGTTTCTATTTAAAACAGTGGTGGAGGATGTCTTTGATGAAGATATAGAAATTTCTTTGGCAGAAGCCAAAAAACTCGATCCCGAGACCAGTGTGGGAGACAGTTTGGGGGAGAAGATCGATTCGAATCAATTTGGTCGTATCGCGGCTCAAACGGCCAAGCAGGTGATCATTCAGCGAGTTCGAGAAGCCGAACGAAGCATGATTTACGAAGAGTATAAAGATCGGGTGGGCGAGCTTATTAATGGCATCGTCCGTCGTATAGAAAAAGGGAATCTCATTGTGGATTTAGGTCGCACAGAAGCCATTCTGCCTCAGAAAGAGCAAGTTCTTACAGAAAATTTTAAGGTCAATGATCGCATTACCGCCTACTTGTTGGATCTCAAAAAAGACTCCAAGGCCCAGCAGGTGGTACTTTCCAGAAAAAGTCCGGGTTTGATCAAGGCCCTTTTTGCTTTGGAAGTTCCTGAAATTGCCGAAGGCATCGTTGAAATAAAGGCCGTCGCCCGTGAAGCGGGAGCTCGTTCCAAAATTGCCGTTTATTCCACAGACAGCGATGTAGATCCTGTAGGAGCCTGCGTCGGGATGAAAGGTGCGCGCGTGCAAGGTGTGGTTCAGGAACTGCGGGGAGAAAAAATTGATATTGTTCCCTTCGATGAAGAGACTGCCCGTTTTGTCTGTAATGCCATTGCTCCCGCCGAAGTTTCCAAGGTGATTATTCACGATAAAGAACATGGAATGGAAATTATTGTTCCCGACGATCAACTGTCTCTGGCGATTGGAAAAAAAGGACAAAATGTCCGCCTGGCCGCACAGCTCACGGGTTGGAACATCGATGTTTTGAGCGAAACCAAGATGGAAGAAATCCAGAAGCGTGGGAAAATGGCTCTGGTAGAGGCTTTAGGGATTGAAGAAAGTCTGGCCAGTATTTTGTACAGCCATACTTACCGGACGGTGGAGGATATTGCGAGAACTTCAGCCGAGGAATTTATTGGCTTGCCCGGATTTAGTAACGAGCTTTTGACCCAGGTTCATGAGAGGGCGGTGGCCTTCTGTGAAGCTGAAAATCAGCCCTCCAGTGGAGAAGAAGAGTTTGAAGAAGAAGGTACGGACGAGGTTTAGTGGGGGAGACTAGAAAATCGAGTAACACGACTGAGTAAATTTTGATTTGCTATCCCGTCTAAACGGGGCGCAACAACACGAGTAAGGAATTATGGAATCTAAAACAGAAGTGATTGAAAAACGCGTAAAAGGCACAGTGATTCGTCGCAGGGTGAAGGTAACACCTGCGGAAGAGTCGGTGGCTCCTGTTCTTGCCGAAGAAATTAAGGGCGAAGAAATTACTCCAGACGTGAAGCAGCCCTCCGTAAGCAAGAAAGAAAGTTCTGTTGTAACCGAATCCATTGTTTCTGCTCCTCTTGTAAAATCGAAGCTTTCAGAAGAAGTGCAGCCTCCTACAAAAGTTTCTCCTGCGGCTAAAACCACTGTTTCTGTCACTAAAACAGTTCCTTCCAGCGCTGCTTCGGCAGTGGCTGTTGCTTCCAAGAAAGAAGCAGCCACGACTAAACAGGCAACAGAAATAAAGACGACCAAGACATTTCCTCAGAGACCTGTGCAGGGGACGCATGAAGAAGAGGATCGTCCCCGTTATGGATTGAAAATCGTAGGACGCATGGAGATTAAAGCTCCAGCACCAAAGCCCGCGGCAAAGACCGATCCAAAGGCAAAAACAGGCACGGGAGTTGTTAAGCAAGGTGCGGGGGTTACAGCGCTTCCTCTTAGCAAGACTTTGATTCCTGAAGAAGAAGCGGGCAAAGATAAAAAAGTTAAAAAAGGGGTTAAGAAAAACAAGCGTGAAGAGATTGAAGTCGATTTGGAAGGAATAGGCAAGGTAGCTACTCTCACTCAACTCACTCGTCTTGCGGCCACAGTTGTTCCCGAAAAGGCTCCCAGCCCCGGACGTGATCGTGAGGTGGTGTTTGAACCCAATCGGGGGCTACGTCGAAAAAAATCCAGAAAAGAAGGCAAAAAAACCGAAGTTACCCTCATGAAGGCCTCCAAGCGTGTGGTAAAAATGGGTGATTTTGTTACCGTGGCGGAACTTGCCCACGAAATGAGTGTGAAGTCTGGTGAACTCATCAAAAAATTAATGGCGATGGGGAGTATGGTGACTCTGAACCAGAGTATTGATTTTGATACCGCCTCACTGTTGGCCCAAGAGTTTTCCTATGAGGTTAAAAAAGATATTTTTGAAGAGCATCATGTCCTGGAAGTGAATAAAGACAAAGAAGAAGATTTGGTGTTTCGGGCCCCTGTGGTCACCGTGATGGGGCATGTCGATCATGGAAAGACTTCCTTGCTGGATGCCATCCGCGAGGCAAAGGTGGCAGTAGGTGAAGCGGGGGGGATTACTCAGCACATCGGGGCTTATCGTGTGAAGCTTCCCAAGGGTGAAATTACCTTTATCGATACACCGGGGCATGCGGCCTTTACTTCGATGCGCGCACGCGGGGCTTCTGTCACCGACATCGTCATCCTGGTGGTTGCGGCTGATGATGGGGTGATGCCGCAAACTATTGAGGCCATTAACCATGCGAAAGCAGCGGGTGTGCCCATCGTGGTGGCCGTCAATAAAATTGACAAGCCCGAAGCCGATCGCGATCGTATCCGACGCCAACTCTCTGAGCATGGATTACTCTCCGAAGAATGGGGTGGCGAAACGATATTTTCCTATGTGTCTGCCAAAACGCGGGAAGGAATTGACGGTCTTTTAGAGATGCTCCTCTTGCAGGCAGAAGTGCTAGATCTGAAAGCGAATCCCAACAAGCCTGCAAAGGGCGTGGTGATTGAATCAAAACTGGATAAGGGTCGTGGTCCTCTGGCCACTATCCTCGTGAAAGAGGGAACCTTGAGGGTAGGGGATGCGGTAATTTCCGGAATGCATTATGGAAAAGTACGCGCCATGCTCAACGAAAAAGGCCAGCAAGTGAAAGAGGCCGGGCCTTCTATTCCCGTAGAAATCATTGGTTTGGCCGGTGTGCCCAATGCCGGAGATACCATTGAAGTGGTGACCGCGGAAAAAATTGCAAAAATTGTGGCCGAACATCGTGAAGAAAAAGAAAAGCAGGCCCGACTGAATTCCAATGTGCGTGCCAAACTGGAAGATGTCTTTAGTCAATTGCAAAAAGGTGAGTCGCATGAATTGCGCATCATCCTGAAAGGCGATGTTCAGGGTTCTGTAGAAGCCTTGCGGGATGCCTTGCTCAAATTGAGTACAGACAAGGTGAAGGTGACCGCTTTGCATGCTGCTGTCGGTGGAATCAGTGAATCCGACATCATGCTGGCCGCCGCTTCCAACGCCATTGTGGTGGGGTTCAACGTGCGGCCTGAGATCAAGGCGAATGACCTGGCTCGTCAAGAAGGCGTTCAACTCAAACTCTACAATATCATCTACAATGCGATCGACGATGTCCGCAAGGCCATGGAAGGAATGCTGGCCCCCACGCTGACTGAAAAATATTTGGGACGCGCCGAGGTGCGCTCTGTGTTCAACATTACCAAAGTGGGAACCGTAGCCGGATGTTTTATGGTGGATGGAATGATGAGTCGTGCGGCAAAGCTAAGGTTGCTGCGAGACAACGTCGTGGTCCATTTGGGAAAAATATCTTCCCTGAAACGCTTCAAAGATGACGTGAAGGAAGTTCAACAAGGTTACGAATGCGGTATTTCCATCGAAAATTTTAATGATATTAAAGTGGGAGATGTGATTGAAGGTTTCCTGGTTGAAAGTTCAGCGACAAAATTATGATCGTCGGGGCCTGCAAATTCACTTTAGAGCTTTCCGCGGTGTTTAATTTAAAAGAGAAACGGAGTGTGGTTTCCAGCATTAAACAAAAAATAATGAATACCTTTAAGGTGTTTGTTTCCGAAGTGGAGGCGCTGGAAGATTTAAACACCGCGGTTTTGGGATTTGCCCTGGCAGGAAACGACGCAAATTTTATTCGCGATTTGATTGATAAAATAACAAACTACATCGAAGAGCATGAAGGAATCAAAATTACTTACGATAAAGTAGAAGTCCTTCAATTCTAAATATGAAAACAGGTAGAACTGAACGCATCGCTGAAGAAATTCGAAAAGCAGTGACCGAAATAATTCAATTTGAAATGTCTGATCCTCGAGTAGACGGAGTAGTCGTCACCAGCGTTAAAGTCACAGCTGACCTCAGTTTGGCAAGGGTTTATTTCAGCATTTTAGACCCTCCCGAAAATAAGAATGAGGCGCTGAAGGCCTTAAAACATGCCGCCGGCCACATTCGTCATCAAGTGTCTGAATCGGTGACCCTCAAATACATGCCGCAGTTTGAATTCTTCTATGATGAATCGTTAGAGCTTCAGCAAAAGATGGATCAGCTGTTTGAGCAAATTTCTCCAAAAACTCCGAGTGATAATGGCCCTGAATAATCCTTTGCATGGTATCTACGTCCTCGACAAACCCAAGTCCTTAAGCTCCCAAAGAGTGTTGAATTCTCTCAAAGGAGTTTTTCAAACCAAACGCATTGGTCATCTGGGTACGTTGGATCCCTTTGCGACTGGCGTTCTTCCTGTGTTTGTAGGGGAGATGACCAAGCTCATTCCTTATTGTGAAGATAGTAAAAAGAGTTATGTGGCCGAGCTGAAATTGGGTGAAGAAACAGACACCCTCGATTGCACAGGCGAAATTATTCAGCGAACGGAAATTCCCGAAATAAAGGTCGAACAAATTTTGGCGAGCCTAGAAAAACTCCAGGGCAGGCGATTTCAGCGAGCACCGATGTACTCGGCGATCAAGATCGCCGGCAGACCCTTGTATTCTTATGCCCGAAAAGACAAGACGCCAGAAAGCAGTGAAACAGTGCGTCAGCGGGAAGTAGAAATTTTCAGACTGGAACTTCTGGATTACCAGAAACCTTTGCTTCGATTTTTTTGTGAAGTCTCTCGGGGAACTTATGTGAGAAGTTTGGGCCTGGAAATTGCCGAATTGTTAGGCACCAAAGGGCACCTTTGTAATTTAAGACGAACTCAAAGTGGTTTGTTTACTGAAGAACAGGCCTTGCTTCCCGAATTATTTCAAAATGCCGATGCTGATTTTTTGCGGTCCCATCAAATTCCCCTAAAAAAATTGTATTCCAAGGTGCAACATTTGGAATTGAGCCCGGATCTGCTCGAGAGGATGTTGAAAGGGCAGTGGATCAAAATCAGTGAACTGCCTTTGGATTCACAAAATGACTACCAATCCGGTTTAATTTGTTTTGCCTATCTGGAGGGGAAACTTGCCATTATTGCCGAGTATAAAGAAAAAAACGGAAAAAAATATTTGGCCCCGCTGCGTGGAATTAATTAGTCGACAGGATAAATAACCCATGTTAGGGCCGCCTCACTTTTTTAGGGTGTCACACCTTTTAAACCCAAATACTAATGAACTCTGGAGGGGAAAAATGAAGAAGATCTTAGCTCCGTTAGGGGTGTTTGTAGCGCTAATTTTAATGGCGCCTTTGGCTTGGGCAAGTGAGGCCGATTTGGTCATTCCAAATTTGGCACTAGGTAACTTTTTTGGTTTTACGGCCCAGCAACTTTTGATGGCAGGCGTTGCTGTTTCTGCCTTGGGCATCCTGGTCGGTTTGAGTATTTTTTCCCAGGTGAAAAAACTTCCCGTCCACAGCACTCTCACCGAAATTTCTGAACTCATCTTCGAAACCTGCAAAACTTATTTGCAGACCCAAGGGAAATTCATTCTTCAATTGTGGCTCTTGGTGGCCGCCATTGTTGTGTTTTATTTCATGAAATTCAGAGGCTATGGCATCCCGCAGATTTCCATTATTCTTATCGCCAGCCTGGTGGGTATTGCCGGCAGCTATTTTGTTTCGATGTTTGGTATTCGAATCAACAACTACGCCAATTCTCGAACTGCTTTTGCCAGTCTGAAAGGCAAGCCCTACGCGGTTCTGCTGGTGCCCTTAAAATCAGGCATCAGCATTGGTATTTTATTGGTCAGTCTTGAACTCGTTATTTTGCTGAGTATTCTTCTTTTCATTCCTTCCGAATATGCAGGAAATTGCTTTCTGGGTTTTGCCATTGGTGAATCTTTGGGGGCCTCGGTGTTGCGCATTGCCGGTGGTATTTTTACCAAGATTGCCGATATTGGATCAGACCTCATGAAAATCGTCTTCAATATTAAAGAAGATGATGCCCGTAACCCGGGTGTTATTGCGGATTGCGCGGGGGATAATGCCGGAGATTCAGTCGGTCCTACGGCCGATGGTTTTGAAACCTATGGTGTTACCGCTGTGGCCCTGATTACCTTTATTTTGAAGGCCGTAGGCGTGGATGAAGTGAAGATTCAGCTTTTGGTATGGATGTTTGTGCTAGGCGTGGTGATGATGTTCGCCAGCGTACTGGCCTATTATCTGAATGCTGCCTGGGTAAAATCCAAGTTTCAAAATGTCGATAAAATAAATTTTGAATCCCCTCTCACCTCTCTGGTTTGGGTGAGTTCCATCCTTTCAATCTCCTTAACCTTTGTGGTTTCTTATTTTCTGATTCCCAGTGTTCAGGGGGATGGGACGATGTGGTGGAAACTTGCCAGCATCATTAGTTGCGGAACCCTGGCGGGTGCGCTGATTCCTGAAATGATCAAGGTCTTCACCTCCACCAACTCGGGTCACGTAAAAGAAGTGGTGGAAGCTTCTCGTGAAGGTGGGGCCTCTCTCAACGTGCTCGCCGGTTTAACTGCAGGAAACTTTAGTTGCTATTGGATGGGATTTCTATTCATCGCCTTGATGGGCGCGGCATATTTTATTAGCGAGCAAGGCCTAGGTGTCTTGATGAAAGCCCCCGCCATTTTTTCTTTCGGTTTGCTGGCCTTTGGATTTTTAGCCATGGCGCCTGTGACCATTGCGGTGGATTCCTACGGCCCTGTCACGGACAATGCCCAGTCTGTCTACGAACTTTCTCTCATTGAAACCCGGCCTGGAATTAAAGAAGATATTAAAAAGCAATTTGGTTTCGAACCCAATTTTGACAAGGCCAAAGATCTGCTCGAAGAAAACGATGGGGCAGGGAACACCTTTAAAGCCACTTCCAAACCTGTTCTCATTGGAACTGCGGTGGTAGGTGCTACCACCATGATCTTCTCCATCATTTTGATTCTGACCAATGGCCTGGTTCAAAATATGGATAAACTCTCTTTAATGCATCCTCCTTTCTTACTGGGGCTGATTGCCGGTGGAGCCGTGATTTACTGGTTCACCGGGGCCTCTACCCAAGCAGTGAGTACCGGAGCCTATCGCGCGGTGGCCTTCATCAAGAAAAATATGAAATTGGATGGAGCGGAAAAGGCCTCGGTGGAGGATAGTAAAAAGGTGGTCGCAATTTGTACTGAATATGCCCAGAAAGGGATGTTCAATATCTTTTTGACCGTGTTTTTCTCCAGCCTGGCCTTTGCCTGCCTGGAGCCCTTCTTTTTCATTGGTTATTTGATTTCCATTGCGCTCTTTGGATTGTTCCAAGCCCTGTTCATGGCCAATGCCGGTGGAGCCTGGGATAATGCGAAGAAAGTGGTAGAAGTGGAACTCAAGCAAAAGGGAACTCCTTTGCATGCCGCCTGTGTAGTGGGTGATACGGTGGGAGATCCTTTTAAAGATACTTCTTCCGTGGCCATGAACCCGGTGATTAAATTCACGACTTTATTTGGATTGCTTGCCCTGGAGTTGGCCTTGGAACTCCCTCCTAGAGTGAATATGGGTTTGTTTGTGGTCTTCTTTGCGATCTCTGCTTTTTTTGTCCATCGTTCCTTTTACGGAATGCGGATTAAAAGTAATGATTAATTCAGGTAACAGAAGATCCCAATTGGGACATGGTGAGTTCATCGAATCCATGGGGATTGGGTGAATTTGAGTGATGGTTCGACTGGGCTCACCATGTCCATTGTGTTGTATTTAAACGCATGAAAATGTGCCAAGCTTGCATTGGCGGCCCTGTGCTTTTGTCCCTCTTTCGAAGCAGACTTTAGAAATTCTTCAACAAATAATACTTCACAGTGGAAACCGAGAATATATTTTTTCCAGTCACAACAACCCGCGATCATATATGAGCAACAATGCATGTTTCATTCATTCTTTTGATTGAATTTTTACCTATAAAATCGGAGGGGTGAAAACACACAATCAAAAATGGATAACCACATGAAAGAAGCAACTGCTCGCATCAAAATCAATAAGCTGCTTGAAGTAGCTGGCTGGCGCTTCTTTGCCGAAGGTAAAAACCCAGCAAATATTCAACTTGAACCTAGCGTCACAATCAAGACACAGGAACTAGATGCCCTCGGCGAAAACTTTGAAAAATCATCTAAGGGGTTTATTGATTTTCTTCTGCTCAATGAAAAAGGCTTTCCCTTTATCGTCTTAGAAGCAAAGGCTGAAGATAAAAATCCACTCGTAGGTAAGGAACAAGCCCGCAAATATGCGCGTTCCCAGAACTGCCGTTTTATCATTCTTTCCAATGGCAATTTACATTACTTCTGGGATCTTGAACGTGGCAACCCTGCCCTCATCACAAGCTTTCCAACACCCGCGTCCGTAATGGGTTATCAGAGAATCATTCCTGATCCAACTCGCCTTGTCGAAGAGAATGTTAATGACGACTACATTGTCCTCACACAGCGCCCAAACTATTTAACGGATGCTGCTTGGAAGAATGAGGATGAACGTTCAAGCTTCATCGAGGCAAACGGTCTACGTTTCCTTCGTCCCTATCAAAAGAAAGCCATTCACACTCTTCAAGCTGCAGTCAAAGAGGGCAAAGACCGCTTTCTCTTTGAAATGGCAACGGGTACGGGAAAGACGCTCACCTCAGCTGCCATTATCAAACTTTTTCTGCGCACGGGTAATGCACGACGTGTGTTATTTCTTGTAGATCGCTTGGAACTTGAAGACCAAGCGGAGAAGGCATTCAAAAAAGTTTTGGCAAATGACTATAAAACAATTATTTACAAAGAAAACCGCGAAGAATGGCGTCGTGCTGAAATTATTGTCACAACTGTTCAGTCGTTACTCTTCAATAATAAATACCGACAACTTTTTTCACCGACAGATTTTGATTTAGTGATTTCCGATGAAGCACATCGCTCTATTGGCGGTAATGCTCGCTCTGTCTTCGATTATTTTATCGGTTATAAACTAGGGCTCACTGCGACCCCGCGCGATTATCTAAAGAAGTTTGAAAAAGAAAAGCCTACAACAAAAGATCCGCGAGAGTTCGAGAAGAGAATGTTGCTCGACACCTATCGAACCTTCGGATGTGAAGACGGTCAGCCTACATTTCGTTATTCTCTTTTAGATGGTGTTAAAGATAAGTTTCTTATTAACCCTACTGTTGTAGATGCCCGTAGTGAAATCAGTACACAGCTTCTATCGGAAAAAGGGTTTATCGTCGAATTCAAAGATGACCAAGGTGAAGACCAAACAGAAACTTTCAAGCAACGCCAATTTGAAAAACGCTTTTTTTCTGAAAAGACCAATCTGCTTTTTTGTAAAACCTTTCTTGAAAATGCCTATCGTGATCCCGTAAGCGGTGAGATCGGTAAATCTATTGTTTTTGCTGTGAGTCAAAAACATGCTGCAAAACTTGCTCAGATATTTAATCTCATGGCCGACAAAATGTTTCCGGGAAAGTATCAATCCGATTTTGCCATTCAGGTAACTTCTCAAATTCCAGAAGCACAGCAATTTACCATTAACTTTACCAACAATAATCTTCTCGGAACAGCGAACTTCATCCCTACTTATAAAACGAGCAAAGCCCGTATTTGCGTGACTGTAGGGATGATGACCACAGGTTACGATTGCCCGGACATTCTCAATATTGGACTTTTTCGTCCCATTTTTTCCCCCACAGATTTTATTCAGATTAAAGGCCGAGGTACGCGAAAGCACAATTTTCTTGAACAGCTCTTTGATAACACTCTCAAAGCCTGCGTGAAAGAACCGCACAAAACCGCCTACAAGCTCTTTGATTTTTTTGCTAACTGTGAATATTTTGAAGAAAAATACAACTACGACCAAGTAATTAAACTTCCTAAACCACAAGAGCAAAGAGGTGAAGATGAAGTTCGTGATGGCGGTGGAGGGCAAGTTGTTAAAGAAGGAAATTACGAGCATCTTGGAGAAGATATTCTCTCTACTATTAAAGAAGAAGCCATCGGCGCGGAGGGAATGAAAGTTGACCGTATGTTTTACGAAAGATTCGAGGAAACTGTTCGCGAAAATACCGTTATCGCCGCCGCTGTCGAAGCGGGTCAGTGGGATAGGGTTATCGATTATGTGAATAAAGAAGTTTTCGATAAACCTAACGAATTCTACACTCTCGATAAATTACGCAAAGCCGCAGCTGTAGATCGTCGCCTAACGTTGCGAGAAATTCTTGAGAAAATTTTTGGATTAATTCCCCGCTTTAAATCGAAAGATGAATTACTCGAAGAAGAGTTTGCCAAATTTGTTGCAGATTACAAACCCGAACAAGCCGAGGCAATACCCGCCATGAAAAATTACTTCAAAGCTTACATTACGAGTAATCAAATACGCCACATTATTGAGACCAAGCACTATACCGATCTCGCTACAAATCCGATCTTCTCCACTCGTGATCTGAAAGCAGTGCCAGAGCAATATCGCACACTCATCCCCAATTACATTAAAGACTACGTGTCTTTGAACCAATTTGCTGCATAAAGGAAAACCATGCTCGATACCGACACCAAACGCCGAATCGATACCGCCCGTGACATTCTCGTCGGCAAAGTTCCTGATCCTAAATCTCAAGTTGAACAAATTACTATCGCACTCATTTATAAATTTATGGATGACATGGATGCAGAAGCGGAGGAATTAGGTGGAAAGCGAAAATTCTTTACAGGCAATTTCGCACGCTATGGCTGGGCAAAGCTGATGAGCGCTGGTATTGGCGGCTATGAACTGATTGGCCTTTACGGTGAAGGTATCAGCACCATGCCTCAGAATGCGGGAATTCCTCCACTGTTTCGCGACATTTTCAAAAATGCTTATTTGCCTTATCGTGATCCCGAAACCCTCAAAAGTTTTCTCAAAATTATCGACGAGTTTAGCTACGACCACAGTGAGAGTTTAGGTGATGCGTTTGAATATCTACTTTCTGTTCTCGGCTCACAAGGTGATGCAGGCCAATTCCGCACCCCACGACACATTATTGATTTCATCGTCGAAGTAATAAACCCCAAAAAAGGCGAAATGATTCTTGATCCAGCTTGCGGTACTGCAGGCTTCCTCATCTCCGCTTATAAACATATTTTGCGTAGCAATAGCGACGATAAAAATTCCAGCACTTTAACACCCGATGAAAAAGGGCAGCTCTCGAAAAACTTTAAGGGCTACGATATTTCACCCGACATGGTACGCCTTTCGCTGGTGAACCTTTACTTACACGGCTTTACTGATCCTCACATTTTTGAATATGACACACTCACTTCTGAAGATCGATGGAACGAATTTGCTGATGTCATTCTCGCCAATCCACCTTTCATGTCACCCAAAGGCGGCATCAAGCCACATAAACGATTTTCAATTCAGGCTAAACGCAGCGAAGTGTTGTTTGTCGATTATATCGCTGAACATCTTACTCCCACTGGACGTGCGGGTATCATTGTTCCTGAAGGAATTATTTTTCAAAGTCAGGGTGCTTATAAAGAGCTGCGAAAAATGCTGGTAGAAAATTCACTCGTCGCAGTGATCTCACTCCCAGCGGGTTGTTTTAATCCTTACTCTGGAGTGAAAACTTCTATTCTTATTCTCGACAAATCTCTCGCGCGGCAAAGTGATAGTATCGCCTTTTTCAAAGTGGAAAATGATGGCTTTGGATTAGGTGCTCAGCGTCGTTCTTTTGATAAGAATGATCTTCCGCAGGTAAAAGTTGAACTTGAGGCTTATCTGCAAGCTCTTCACAATCGGCAAGATATCAGTAAGCTTCAGCTGGGTTGTGGTTTGATTGTGGCGAAAGAAAAGATTGCTGCGAGTGGGGATTATAATCTGAGTGGGGAAAGGTATCGGGAAAAACGAGCAGCAGATTTAATTCATCCATTCGTGGCGCTTGGTGATTTATGTGAAATTTATCAACCAAAAACCATTACTCAACAGGATATGAAGGAGGATGGTGCTTATCTTGTTTACGGAGCGAATGGTGTCATTGGAAGGTATGATAAATTCAATCATGAGTTTCCAGAAGTAATCGTAACTTGTCGCGGAGCAACCTGCGGAACTCTAAACTATTCGAAAGCAAAATCATGGATTACAGGCAACGCAATGGTCTTTGCTCCAAAAATTGAATCGATTCTCAAAGAGTACCTTTTCCAAATCCTAAAATATTCTGACCTATCTTCGACGATCTCTGGTTCTGCGCAGCCTCAAATCACAAGGCAGAGCATTGCTCCATACAAAATTCCCTTACCGCTGCTGGAGGTGCAGAAAGAGATTGTGGCAGAGATCGAGGGCTATCAGAAAGTGATTGATGGTGCTCGTGCTGTGCTTGATAACTATCGTCCGCATATACCTATTCATCCTGATTGGCCGATGGTGTCGTTTGATGAAATTGTGTTCTTCCAAGAAGGGCCTGGTATTCGCAATTGGCAGTTCACATCAAGCGGTATCAAGCTGCTAAACGTAAAAAATATCGTTGGGGACAGAGTCATTCTAGATAATTCCGACAAGCATGTTTCAGAGGAGGAGTTCACAGCAAAATATAGTCACTTCTTAGTTGAGGACGGTGACATTATCTTGGCTAGTTCGGGAGCAACCTACGGAAAAAATGCGATTTTCAAAAACCATGGATTCCCGGTCATGGTGAATACGAGCAATATTCGTCTTCATCCCAAGGATGCTACACGTATTCTTCAAGGCTACATCAAGGTCTTTCTCGACAGCCCACTCTTTAAGATACAAATAGACAGGCTAATTACGGGCGCGGCACAGCCAAATTTTGGGCCATCACACTTGAAGCAAATTAAAATCCCCCTCCCACCCCTCGCCACGCAGCAAACAATTGTCGCCGAGATCGAAGCCGAGCAAAGACTAGTGAATGCTAACAACGAGTTGATAGAGCGCTTTGAGAAAAAAATACAAATCACACTTGCACGAGTGTGGGGTGAACCATGATCACAAAATGTATTAGAAAACTTATTTTATAGAAGGGATGTGTATGGCAATTGAATTACCCAACAAAGAACTGATCAAACAAAAGTTTTCCCAAATATCTGATCTGGAGCACATTGCCACTGGTGGATTCAAAGTTGTTTATAAGGCTAAAGTTTCCGGTATTATTGAAGCCGTAAAACTTGTACAAATTCCAATGCTAGAAAATTCAGAAGAAGCTGATGGAATTCGCAAAGAATTTATTGGTAGAATTGAGCGTGAGGTTTTAGCGCTAGGTAAATGCAAGGTAAACGAACTTGTCAAACTTGGATCAATAACACACCAACTCACCCATTTGGGTGCTCAGGAATATTTCGTTTATTCAGAAGAATTCATTCAAGGTCAAAACCTTTTTGATTCGATCAGAGAATCACTCAAATCTAATGGGCCTAAACCGAGCGAGTTAGAATTAAAGCAATTGTTTGTGGCTTTACTGAGGGCAATTAAAAATCTTTGGGAACATGATTATATTCATCGTGACATCAAACCGTGTAACATCATCAAAACCGGAGATAAAAAAAGACCCTTTGTTCTCCTCGATCTTGGAATTGCGTTTTCCACTACCGATACAGCTTTGACCTTTAACGCACAAAATCGATTACCCCCAGCAACATACAGATATCTTGCGCCTGAAATGATGGATCCAAATTTTCGTCAGAACATCGATTACAGAAGTGATCTCTATAATGCAGCTTTGAGTATTTATGAATATGCCTGTTTCAAGCATCCACTGGCACAATCGCAAGATGATTTGGTAAATACAATTTCAAGGGCCATTCGTCAAAAACCGGTTCCGCTCAGGGATGAACGCCCAGATTTAACAGAGGCTCTTTGCCAGATAATTGACCAGATGCTTAAAAAGAAACCGGCACTCAGACCAAGTAATATTCAGGTGATGATTAAAAAATTGGAGGGTTCACTATGAAACTTTTCGCACAACACGGCTCACAAGAGGGTGAAAAAATTAACGAAGGAATTTCACAAAAATTAATCGATGGTGTGATATACAGCCCGCGCGATGTTTCTTTTGAAAAGCTCGAAAAAAAAATTCAAGATATTTCCAAAAGCTCACCCAGCATTGAGCTTTATTTTGATCCGCAATTTTATGCTTCCTTTCTAATAAAACAGGATGGTGCAAAGCTTGGGTACCTTGAAGATGACTATACAGAATATTTTCAACACACACGACGCAGCCAGCTTGAAAGAGAAAGTGAAGTCGTAAATATAATTTCTTTGGCTCTTCAATTCCAAAAAAAACTTAATCTGACTGCTTATATTGCTCCGAATATTCTCATTCATCGATCGTTCGATTCCATCGAAGCTAGCATCTCAAAAGATTTTATCCGACAAGCCGCTGAAGTCCATCATACAAAGATTAAAGATAACAAACCGTTGTATGTTACGTTGGCTGTTTCTCGTGAAGCGCTAACTGATAAAAATGATTTCTTTGAATTTCTCAATGAAGTGACCATGCTAGAAACCCCTCCCAGTGGGTTTTATCTTTTGGTAGCAGCTCGCAGTAATGAAGCCCGCTCCGACATTTATAACCCTGATGTTATTGCGGCTTGGATGATGCTCAATCATACCTTGAAACTGAATGGCTTTGAGGTAATCAATGGATATTCTGATATTTTGACTCCATTTTTAGGAATAGCTGGAGGCAGTGCAGGTGCCACGGGATGGTGGTCGAATTTAAGGAATTTTTCGATCGATCGATTTAATCCTTTAAATAGTGGTGGTCGCTTACCCATTCAACGCTACTTGAGTATTAATCTTTTAAACCGTATTACGCATTTTGAACTCAGTGCTTTGAAAGGAAAAGTTCCAAGCATTATTAATGGGCTAGAAACTGATAAAATTTATCAACAAGATGAGCCCGCTCGTAATCAAGAAGTATTGCAGTCTTGGCAGTCATTGAAAAAACTTAATGGCATGCTTGCTTCAGGCACACAGATTGAGGGGCTTAAAGCCATGAAACAACTCATCAACAAGGCTAAGGAAACTTACGATCAGATAAAAGCAGTGCCCTCTGCATTAGATACGAAATCAAATGATGAGCACCTCGAACCGTTAGAGGAAGCTTTGCGCTTGTTCCGCAAACATGCGGAAATTGATTTTCCGACCAATTAAATCAACAGCTTTGTTGCGTGCATTTTCACTTTTTGCGACTGAAGAATGGGAAGTGAAAAATTTAGTGATAGTTTTATCAGAGTCCAGACCCCATAAACCAATATCCAGATATTTGAAGAGAGCAAGATTGTTACATGCCGCTGTAGTTTTATTCATTGGTAAGACCACAACGACGTGGTCAGCAAAATAAGAGTATCGGTAAGCTTGATGCAGAGCCCGTTTCCAATCACCAAGCTTCATTTCAAAAGCCATGAGAGGGTGATTTTTAAAAAAATCAATTGGATTAATATCTTTGTTATTTTTAAAAGACGATAAACCAGAAAGGTTGAGCCAGATAAAGTCAGCAACACCAAAACCAGACACAGCAAATTGGCGGCCACCGACGCCTTTTTTGTTTTCTTGCAAAAATGCACGTTCAAATAAGCCAACAAAATTGGATTCGCCTCTTTTACGGTAGAGGTCTATTGGTAAATTTCTTCTTGGGTCTCTAGATTTGAACTTGAGTATCATCTTACGTATTAGCTTTATTGACTTTTTTAAAAAAGTCGAGCTTTTGATCTGACAGATCTTGACACCCACAAAGCTGCCCTATAAAAGCCCATCATGACAGCCCAACAAATACCAGAAGGTCTTACCTTTGATGACGTTTTAATTCTTCCAGGGCCCAGCAGTGTGTTGCCCAACCAAGTAAGTACGAAAACCCGGTTAACGCGTCAAATCGAACTCAACATCCCCATCATGTCTGCCGCCATGGACACCGTCACCGAAGCCAAGTCGGCAATTGTGATGGCCCAAAATGGCGGGATTGGCGTTATCCATAGAAATCTCTCCATCAGTGAGCAGGCGCTGGAAGTTCAAAAGGTGAAAAAAAGTGAGAGTGGAATGATTTTGGATCCTATCACTTTAGGCCCCAACGAAAGCATTCAAACCGCCATCGATTTGATGAATAGACATGGCATCTCCGGTTTTCCCATCATAGAGCAGAAGAAATTAGTAGGTATTTTGACCCACCGTGATTTGCGTTTTGAAAAAGATATGGGTCTGAGTGTGGCACAACTCATGACTCCCAAAGAGCGTTTGGTGACGGTTTCCGAAAAAGTGACCCTGGAAGAAGCCAAAGATTTATTACACAAACATCGGATTGAAAAATTACTGGTCATCAATAAAGCAGGAGAGCTGAAGGGCCTTATCACTATCAAGGACATTGAGAAGACGCTGAAAAATCCCAATGCCGTAAAAGATACGCGGGGCAGGCTTTTGGTGGCGGCTGCAGTAGGTTCCGGTCCCAAGGCTCTGGAGCGAGCTGAAGTATTAGTGAAGGCAGAAGTGGATCTGCTGGTGGTGGACACCGCGCACGGACATTCCCAATTGGTATTAGACACGGTCAAAGAAATTAAAAAACGATATCCAAAAATTCAGATTTTAGCGGGAAATATTGCCACCGCAGAGGCTGCACAGGATCTCATTGCCTCCGGCGCCGATGCCGTCAAAGTGGGGGTTGGCCCAGGTTCTATCTGTACCACTCGTATTGTGGCTGGGATAGGTGTTCCCCAGCTCACAGCAGTGCAGAATGTGGCGCGCATGGCCTCCAAACTGAAAATTCCTGTGATTGCAGACGGGGGAATCAAGTTTTCGGGTGATATTACCAAGGCACTGGCTGCAGGAGCGAATGTGGTGATGCTGGGGGGCCTACTGGCAGGCACCGAAGAATCGCCGGGCGATTTGGTACTGTATCAAGGGCGAAGTTACAAGGCCTACAGGGGCATGGGTTCGCTGTCTGCCATGAGAGACGGTTCTGCCGATCGCTATTTTCAGGATGTGAATGTTGGGCTATCCAAGTTTGTTCCGGAAGGCATCGAAGGCATGGTGCCGTCCAGAGGGCCTCTGGCGGACAATTTGTATCAACTCATCGGCGGATTAAAATCGGGGATGGGATACATCGGCGCGAAAAATATGGATGAGCTGCAAAAGAAAGCACGCTTCGTGCGCATCACTTCCTCGGGCCTCAGAGAATCGCATGTGCATGATGTGACGATTACGAAAGAGGCACCTAATTATCGTTTGGAAAAGTAATGAATAAAATCCTCATCCTCGATTTCGGTTCCCAATACACTCAACTCATCGCCCGCCGCATCCGTGAAAATGGGGTGTATAGCGAGATTCATCCTTTCAATATTTCTCTCGAAAAAATCAAAAATTTTAACGCAAAAGCCATTATCCTGTCTGGTGGACCTTCCAGCGTTTACGCTGCAGATGCCCCGCAAATGCCCGCGGGGTTTTTTGATTTAAAAATTCCCATGCTGGGGATTTGTTATGGCATGCAGTTGATGGGGAAAACTTTAGGTGGAAAAGTGGAAGCGGGTTTGACACGAGAGTATGGTCGGGCCCGGATTGAGATTTTGAAAGAGGGCCTGTTGTTTTCAGATAGGGTAGATGAGGGGAGGATGAAAGTTTGGATGAGCCACGGAGATCATGTTACTCAAGTGCCAGCGGGTTTCGAGATTCTTGCCAAATCCGACAATGGTCTTGTTGCTGCTATGGGATCTGTCGCTTCTCAACACTATGCGGTTCAGTTTCATCCCGAAGTAACGCATACGGAACGGGGAGAACAAATCCTCAAAAATTTTCTGTTTAAAATTGCCGGCTGCAAGCCCGACTGGAATCTGGAAGATTTTGCGCAAGGTGAAATCGAACGCATTCGCAAACAAGTAGGGTCGGCTAAAGTGATTTGTGCGACCTCAGGTGGCGTCGATTCTACGGTAGCGGCGCATCTTGTGCATAAAGCGATTGGCGACCAGCTCACCTGTATTTTTATCAACAACGGCGTGCTTCGAAAGAATGAAGGTGAAAAAGTTCAAAAACTTTTTAGAGAGCATCTGCACATCCCTCTGCAATACATTGATGCTTCTGAGAGATTCCTAAAAGTGTTAAGTGGCGTAGAAGACCCTGAGACAAAGCGTAAGCGGATTGGAAACGAATTCATCTACATTTTTGAAGAGGAAGCCAAGAAAGTTCGGGGTTCACAGTTTTTGGTTCAGGGGACTTTATATCCCGATGTGATAGAGAGCGTTTCCTTCAAAGGCCCGTCTGCCGTGATCAAATCTCATCACAACGTCGGTGGCTTGCCGGATAAAATGGGACTCCAATTGATAGAACCTTTGCGAGAGCTTTTTAAAGACGAAGTGCGCGTCATGGGCCGAAAAATGGGTATCCCCGAAGAGCTCATCAGCCGCCAGCCCTTTCCAGGGCCAGGTTTGGCCATTCGTATTTTAGGGGATGTTACATTCGAGCGTTTGGAAATTTTGCGCAACGCCGATGAAATTGTAGTGTCCGAAATTCGTGCGGCAGGCTGGTATACCCAGGTGTGGCAATCGTTTGCCGTCCTTTTGCCCATTAAAACCGTAGGAGTAATGGGGGATGAACGTACTTACGAAAACGTGATCGCCTTGCGTTGCGTGAGCAGCAGCGATGGCATGACCGCCGATTGGGTAGACTTGCCCACAGATTTGCTCTCGAGAATTTCAAATCGAATCATCAATGAAGTGAAGGGCGTGAATCGTGTGGTCTACGATATTTCGTCGAAACCTCCGGCTACGATTGAGTGGGAATAAATATTAGACTTCTTGCATAAATCAGCGAACGACCCAAGTGCAAGGCGCGGAGGGTCTAAAATACCGGAGTTTGCTACTGCAAATGAGGATTTTTTGGATACCGCAACGCCGCAATTGGGTTGTGCAGCGATTTATGCAAGAAGTCTAATCTGCTTTATCAGGCAATCCTCCTCTGCTTTAATCCCTTTTTCTTGCGCAATTCAAATTCGGTCCAGACATAATCGGTGGTCTTCAAACCCAATAAAAATGCGCCTTCAAAGCCTAGGCAGGCGAGGATTTCTGAGCCGCAAAGAATGAGCCCCCGGATGAAACTTCGATTGGGGAAAGGGAAGAGATGTTGAAAACGATGGGCCTTCACTTCATAGACCGGATTTTGCAAGGCATTGGATTTAAACACCACAAAATCCGGGTCTTCGAGGGGGAAGAGCAAATCGTTGGATTCAATCTTTTCATCCGACTTGGGAAAGCGGAGATGAATACGGCCCTGGCTAAAGGGCATCAAATCCTGAAGCTGTTCCGTGATGCGCTGATGCAGATTGCCAAACCACTCTTCATTTTGTGTGTGGTCGCCAACCGGCAATAAATAGGTAACGAGCAGGGTCTTGTAAGGAGAAGGGCTTTCCGCCTCTTTGGGATAATAAAAATGCAGGTGCAAAAAGTTTTCAGCCAGCAATTCTTTGTCAGGATCTTGCACCAGCAGCACATTGCCTTTCATGCCCACGGGAATGATATCCGGATCGACATCATACTGGATGCTGAAACGATAATATTGGGGTTTTACTTTCTGAATTTTTCGAATGAGCCATTTGGAAAGAAAATTTTTGGGTAACCAGGGTTCAATTTGCGCGGAAGGTTCGTTCCATAAAAGATATTTACAGGCAATCAGCCCTTCGAATCCACCCAGTTTTACGCCCTTTGCGCGTTGCTTTTCGATGAGGATGTTCTCAATCTTCACATCATTTTTTACTTTTCCAGAATAGGCTTCGATCTTGTTCAAAAATATTTTTTTCAACTGCCCGATGCCACCCTTCACATCAAAAAGCACCGTGTTTTGATTAGCGAGTAGTTTCGCCAACAAATAAGAAAAGGGTTTTTCTACGTGTAAATTGGAAAGGGTTTTGATTTGAGCTTGTAGAAAACAGGCAATCTCCTGGTTGAGATTCAGGCTTTGCATCCAATCTTCGATGGTTAAATCGAGGTGATTTGCCTTGATGTACTTATAAAGTTTGTAATGTTGAAAGGGACCACGCGGTAAGAGAAGCGATTGAAGTTTTTCGTCATCCAGCGAAATATCCAATTCATCCAAACTTGAATAAAAAGAACGAATGGCATCGGCTTGATGAACAAATTCCCGCTTCAATTCGTGATAAAAGGCGTCGCGCTGAACAGTGACATCAATTCGATGCTTGGGCATCACCACCTGAAAAGGCGTGTCGTAGCGGTTGACGATGCCAAGTTCGGAATCAGAAATGGAAAGTCTTCCTAAAATAGTTTTGAAAAGCCGACTGTCCAAATGGGAAATCAGATTCGGCTGGATGTTTTTTTTCTGAACTCCTACATCCTGATCTGTATTTAAAACAGTCACGGACAGGCCTCGTTTTGCGAGGAAGGCTCCCGCAATAAGACCAGGGAGTTCACAGCCTACAATTAAAATGTCACAAAATTTTTCTGCCAAGAGAACCTCTATTTATTTAAAATGCCAACTCACATGCCCCAAAGCCGAGATGAAGATGAGGGCCGAAGATTCCGAATCACTACGAATCAAACCAAAGGTTTTAAATTCGCCGGAGAGACCCAAAGAAAAAGAATCACTGAGATAATAATCTGCACCTATTCCTACCGTTGCAGTAAGCCCCGCTCCGGCGGAGTTGTCGCCTTTGCTGCCACCCGTCAGTACTCCCAAGCCAATCCCCGCCAAGGCATAAGGATCAAATCTTTTTTCATCCCCAAAAAAATGAAATTTCAAGAGCACATCCGGCAAGTTCAAAAACAACATCCCGTTATTGCCTTTAGAAAGCCCTTCGCCGTCATGCTCAAATACCGCCAGGCGTGTGCTGAGGGCCCAGCGCTGGTTGAAACGCCAATCGAGGGCAATGCCTCCTCCTGCCCCCATATCTAAATCTGGAAAGGTGTTTGTTAAACTGAATGCCCCGCCACCATAGGCGGAGAAGGCATAGCCGTGGCGGGCTTGGACATTTTGAGAAAAAATTAATAAAGTTAAAAACAAAAGGAGTAGTGATAATATGTTCTTCATGTGTTTTTTTGTAGGGGCGATCCCTCCGTGGTCGCCCGTAATTTGGCCTTTCATTTTGGCTCAAAGTACGGCTGAGTGCGGGCGGGCACAGAGGCACCGCCCCTACAGGATTCCGAATTCTTTATTACTAAATTTTGCAGTACTCTCGGATAAAGCTCATGCTCCGCTGCATGAATTTTTTTTGTTAAACTTTCCAGATTATCTTCAGCTTCTACTAACACTGGAGTTTGTCCCAAAATCGGGCCTGTATCGCAACCTTCGTCCACTAAATGCACCGTGCAGCCCGTCACCTTCACTCCATAATTCCAGGCCTGTTCAATCGCATTCAAACCCGGAAAAGTGGGGAGTAGGGAAGGGTGGATGTTGACTATTCGAGAAGGAAATTCATTCAAAAAATCTGCGCTTAAAATTTTCATGAAGCCGGCGAGTACCACCCAATCGACTTCTGCTTTTTTGAGAAAACTGATGAGTGCCTTTTCAAATAAAGTTTTATTTTCAAAATTCTTTTTTTCTATAATCGCAAAAGGAATTCCTGCTTTTTGGGCGCGCTCTAGTGCATAGGCTTTTGGATTATCGGATACAACAAGCCGCAGCTCCGCTTGCAGCAAGCCTGAACCGATGGCATCCAGGATTGCTTGAAGATTGCTGCCATTTCCTGAAACTAATACTCCGAGTTTGAGTCGAGACATTTTACCCCACAAAAGAGACCGCTCCTTCTCCCGCGTTACGTTCTGCGATTTCCCCAATAATCCAGGCCTGTTCTCCCAAGCCCGCCAGGCGGCTTACCGCCTCCTCAGCCTGGTTTGCCTCTACCACCAGAATCATTCCAATTCCGCAGTTGAAGACGCGCAACATTTCTTCTTCACTGATATTCCCCCAGGCCTGAAGCTTTTTAAACAGCAGCGGCCTTTCCCAGGATTTTAAATTAAAAATGCCTTTGCACTGTTTGGGAAAGATGCGGGGAGGATTTTCAAGCAGGCCCCCTCCCGTGATATGCGCCAAACCCAACACGTTGAATTGTCTTTTGAGCGCAAGGATGGAATTGACATAAATGCGAGTGGGTTCCAGGAGCGCTGCCCCCAGGCTTTGTTTCAAATCGTTATCGTGTTGTTCAAGATTAACCTGGGCCTCCTGAATCAGTTTTCTCACCAGGGAAAAACCATTGGAATGTACTCCACTGGAAGCCAAGCCAATAATTTTATTACCGATAGAAATACTGGAGCCATCGATCATTTCTCCGCGGTTCACGATGCCTACGGCAAAGCCCGCAAGATCAAAATCTTTCGTTTGATACAAACCCGGCATTTCAGCCGTTTCACCGCCGATGAGGGTGCAGTTGATATTTTTCAGACACTCCGTGATGCCCTCGATGACTTCGACAGCGATATCAATATCCAATTTACCGGTGGCAAAATAATCCAGAAAGAAAAGGGGTTCGGCCCCAACACAAAGTAAATCGTTCACACACATTCCCACCAAATCTTGACCCAGACCCTTGTAGCGCCCCAACTCCAAGGCAAGCTTCAGTTTGGTGCCTACGCCATCGGTGGTGGAAACCAAAACAGGATCTTTATATTTCAGGATATTGATGGAAAACAGCCCCGCATAACCTCCCAGACTGGAGATCACTTCGGTGCGCTGCGTTTTTTGAATTAAGGGTTTGATACGCTGGACAAACTGGTTGCCTGCATCAATGTCGACGCCTGCGTCTTTGTAGGTAATAGAGTGAGCCAAAATGGAATCCTTTTTTTAAAAAAATACCAGAGACAACAGACGCTCGATTAGCGGGCTCACCTTTTTTTGTCAATCAACTCAACAGAATCTTTGGGAACAAGTCGGTTTTTTAAATTATTAATTTCATTTTTTAAATCTTGAAGCTGAAGCATTAATTCCTGATGCCGGATTTCATCCGGATTAGGCTGTTTTCCGATAAAAGAAATAGAACCCCCTGATTCTAACACCCCTCTTTCAATCTGGCTTAAGGATCCAAAGCCCTGTTTATGGGCTGCGGCTTCCAGTTCGGCCAGAGTAATGAGTTCCTCTTTAAGGGTAGAATAGATAACTTTTCCGTCTTCAATCAGTAAACTGGGAGAACCTTCTACAAAACGATCGATTTTATCATGGCTGTAAAGAAAACGAATCACGATGTAGTTGATGCCCAATAAAGTGGCTGCACCAATTAATCCGCCGCTCACCGAATTGTCATTGCCGATAATGGCATTTTGTACCGTATTGGAAAGGGTGAGCAGTACCACCAAATCGAAAGGGTTGAGCTGCGCCAACTCGCGTTTTCCGGCAAGTCGCAGTGCGACAATGAGGAAGGCATAAACCAAAACAGCGCGCAGAATTTTTTCCAAAATAGGGAGGTCGAGGCTCATCATGTCGTGCCAAAGTTGAGTCATCATGTGTCCTCCAATATAAAATCCACTTGTTTCTTTTCCAAAACATTCTCCGCCAGATCTTCCAGAATACCAGAAAAATTTGAAAATTTAAAACCAATGATATCGGCTTTTTTTCCTAGCTCCAAACTTCCAATTTCTCTTTCCATTTTTAGGGCTCGGGCTCCATTCAGGGTCAGCATTCTCAACCATTCGCTGGCCGGAATTTCCGGATAATTTTTTCGGGCCAGACGCACTTGATCGAGCATCGAAAGAGAATCCCCTGAGCTGAGAGAATCCGTTCCCAAGGCGATATTGAGTCCGGCTTGTCTTAACTTTTCCAGTTCGAAACGCTGATGTCCAAAATAGGCATGGGAGCTGGGACAATGGACGACGCTCATCTTATGTTTTTGAAGCAGTTGAATATCTTCGTCATCCACGTAGTTGCAATGAATCGCAAGGATTTTATCTGAGAGCAATTTTTTTTTGTTTAAATATTGAATACTGGACATGGTGAGGTTCTCGAACCATGACTTTGGATTTTTCTCCCGAATAAACTCAAACAACTTTCCAGATCCCCTTTTAAAATATTCTTCCTCCTCTTTACTTTCTGCCAGATGAATGGAGAAAAGAGGGCGTGAAGATTTCAATAACTTTTCCAAAAGAGGTGGATGCAGGGCGTGCACCGAATGAGGGGAAAGGTGAATGTGAGGGACTTCACTTTTTTCACCCAGTTCATAAATCTGTTCTGCCAATTCTGGATTTACTCCCAGACTTTCCAAAAAAATCTGATAACGAAGTGGGCTTTTTTTCAGCAGACTCCAATCGGTCCCCACACTGACATGATCCGCAACAGTCGTGGTACCGGTCTGTAACAGCCAGGCCAGGCCTCTTTGAAAACCCATTTGAATCTGCTCTACACTCAAGTCTGATTTTGCGCGGATTAACTTTGTAATCCAGGCGCTGAAACTTCCTGGATATTGAAGGCCCTGCAGCGCTGTCAGTTCCAGATGGCAATGCGCGTTGACAAAACCAGGCAACAACACAGTATCTGGGAGTTCTATTTGAATAGCGGTTTTACTTTGAGGATGTTTCCAGACCTCTTCAAATCTACCGATTGAGACGAGGATATCGTCCTCGATAAGCAAGGCAGCCTCTTGGATTGGGTCAGCAGAAATAGGAAGCAGATAGGGAACGCGGATTAGTTTAAAGGAAGACATAATTCGGAAAATATTATTCCGATAACTCGAGCAAGGCAATTCCTATTGCGCAAGAGGCTACTACAGCAAATGTTGCGGATCGAAGAGGAATATGGCCAAATAAACCTAGAACCAGGCTGGATGTTCCAAACAAACAAGTAAAGCCTGTAAGAACAAAAACCGCCTTTTTAGTTGCACTTACAGTTTGTGGAGGAGGGGTTTGCCTTGCTAATTCCAATCTTTCGCTTACTTGTTCGACCTGCGACCAAAATGTGGTACTGGCTGGAGCCAATTCAAGTGGAGAAGGACAAATATCTCTAAATAAATTAGGTCCAGAATTTCTCTCTTGATCACTCAAATAATGGTCGTGATTGCTGTCGAAGAAGAGCAGCTCGGTAACTCCCAGACTTCTTGGCAAAGGAAATTCAGGATTCAAGTTTTCCCAAGTACTTCTTTCGTTAAGGATTCGACCCCGCAAAGTCTGACAAAACTTGCTGCTTTGCGGCAATATCCCCAAGTTGCCGAGTTTTCTTTCAAAGGGGTCTGCTGGATCAAAAAACAAATGCGCCAGTTGTTCAAAATTAATCTCCATAGCGGGGGCTTTATCGATTTGAGGAGAGAAAAGTTGCTAAGTTTTTTTTAAAAAAATGTTGGAGTGGCAATTTGTTTGTTTGATTCAAATCCTATTTTGTTCCAAAACCTGGATACGTTGTTCCAGAATTCTAACATGGTCGCGTAACTCTACATAAGTGGAGGCATGGAGTTCGGTGGCATAAATTTTGTTTTTTATTTCCTCAATTTCACGGCGGATAATTATCGTGTCATAATTTGTTTTTGCCGTATCATTTTGGATCCTATCCATTTTATGGTCCATTTCCTTCAATTGATGCTTGATGACTGTGTATTCGTGATCCATGGTATCCCATCTTTTTTCAATGGCATCAAAGCTTGAACTGGATTCTGATTTAAACTCCTGGAAATTCTGACTGAGATTACTCAAGTCATTTTTCATTTCTCTTGTTTCAATTTTAAGCAGATTTACCTCAGTCTTAAGAATGGATACGTCAGTCTTGAGAACGGATACGTCAGTCTTGAGAACGGATACGTCAGTCTTGAGAATGGATACGTCAGTCTTGAGAATGGATACGTCAGTCTTGAGAATGGATACGTCGGTCTTGAGAATCGATACGTCCTTCTCAAGACTGTCAAATCTGGGTTCAATTCTTTTTTGATAAAACTTTTCAAGTTGTTCAAGAGTGAGTGGTGTTTGTTTTTTTGTAGGCATATTGTTTTCCTCAATGCATTTGCAGGGTATTATAAAAAGTGTCTCTTTGTCGCGGAGTATAGCCCCACTCTTGAATCACACGATGGATCTCCGGTACATTGGTATGATTCGGTACTCCGGTGGATCGCACCACATTTTCTTCCAACAAGGTGGAACCCATGTCATTGCCCCCGAACTGCATGGCAATTTGAGCCATTTTGATGCCTTGGGTGAGCCAGGAAATCTGGATGTTTTGGAAGTTATCCATAAAGATTCGGCTAATGGCCAACGTTTTGAGATAGTCGTGACCACCCACTTGTTCGCCTCCCATGGGGGAATTGCCGGGTACGTAGGTCCAAGGGATAAAAGCAAAAAATCCTTGGGTCTTGTCTTGCAACTCGCGCACTTTAGCGAGGTGTTCCACGCGATCTTCTACAGTTTCTACGTGTCCAAACATCATGGTAGCAGAACCTCGAATTCCTAATTCATGACCTGTTTGCGCCACTTTGAGCCAATTCTCGGAGCTTACCTTTCCGGCAGAAATTTTTTTACGGATTCGATCGACCAGAATTTCTGCACCGCCTCCGGGCAAAGAGTGCAGGCCTGCCTCCTTAAAAAGACGCAGCGTTTCTTCGTAGGAAATTTTATTCAGGCGCGAGATATGATCAATTTCGGGAGGAGAAAAGGCGTGAATATGAATTTGTGGATACTTGCCACGAATGTGACTGAGCATGCGGGTGTAGTCTTCTATTTTCCACTGGGGATGGTGTCCTCCCTGCATCAGAATTTGAGTGCCACCGTAAGTCAAAAGATCTTCAATCTTCTCATCGATTTCATGCAGGGGATGCTCCCAGCTTCCTTCTTCGCCTTTGTCACGGCGAAAGGCGCAGAATTTACAACGTAACATGCAGACATTGCTGTAGTTGATATTGCGGTCGATCACATACCCAATGACGTTTTGATTTTTTTCTTTATTAAGGGTGTCAGCGAGTCGGCCCAGTTGCAGCAGATCCCCATCTTTAAAAAGCCTTACTGCCTCTTGAGGACTGATGCGTTGCTTGCTTTCAATTTTTTTATACAAAGCGGAAATGGAGCTCATGGGTATATCCTTGAATCGGTTTTAGGAGTTCAAAAAAACGAGTGATGCCTCTCAGTTCTTCTTCGCCCATAATATAATGAATGGAGCTTGTGAAGTAATGTCTTAAGCGTTCTCTTCCCAGTCCATTTTCAAAATCATTCAATAGTAAATCGATATATTTAAAACTTTTATTTAAGGCTTTTTGCAGCACTTGAGCGATAGTTGTCTCCAAATTTCGAGTACTCATCCAAGCTGCGAAAACGAAGGGAAGCTTTTGCCATTCGGTCCATTCCGCTCCCAGATCGTATTCATAGGAAGTTTGAGGAGGATCTATCATTGCCTTGTCACCGATGAGAAGGTAGGCTTCTATTAATTCCCTCTCCTCCAAACTTCCATAAAAACAAATCCCCTCCAAATCCCGCCCATATTTTTCCTTCAAAATTACTTTCAATAAATTTTGTGAAGTTCTGGATTCTACATCTAAATAAATATGTCTTACTTCCTGGATGGGCTTGCTGGAAAAAAGTTTTACACTTTCAACGGTGCCCCTACATCCAATGCAGAGACCCGGGACCAATTTTAACCGGGAATTTTCGAAATAATTCAAGATGGGGAGTAGGGCCAGGTCTGCTTTTTCTTGCATCAATATTTTCTCCAACTGGGCTGGCGGCTGATAAAATAATTCAAATTCTTTGGAATCCAAAGACGCAATGAGAGGTTTCGCATTCAGATAAGGGACGCAGGCAATTTTTAGCATGCATTTTACAAACATGGCGGACCTAGGCTGTCAATGGCATCGAGGTCTCTGTGAATAATTCATATTGACTGAAGCCCTGTGACTCCTGCAAGAAACGATTCCCATTATTCACAAAAAAATCAGGAGAAAATAAGCATGGAAAAGCAAGAGAACACCATTCAGATTAGTGCAAAAGATGAAGATTTGAAAGGAATCTACTCCAACAACGTGATGATTCAACACGGGCAAGGCGAGTTTGTCCTGGATTTTTTAAGCATCTTTCAACCCCGGGGAATATTGGCTTCGCGCATTATCTTATCGCCGGCCCATGCGAAAAGTTTTTTGAAGGCCTTGCAGCAAAATATTGGGCTTTATGAAAAAAAATTTGGAGCGATTCCCGAAGAGGAAATTGCACCACGAGGAATGGTGAATTAGACCAGTATTATGCAACAACTCCCCTTATTTTCATCTTCTTCCCGAAAAAAACTCTTTTTTCGTTTTCCCTGGGGAGTGTTTTTTATCATTCTTCTCTGGGTGTCTTTGGGGCTGATCAACTTATATAGTGCCACCTATCGTTTTGATCAGCCTGGGGCTTCACTTTTGTTTCGTTCCCAACTCCTTTGGATTTGTATCGGGCTGGGATTGCTCTTTTTTTTATTGTGGATGGATACCCATTTTTTCTTTGAATACTCTTATCTTTTATATGGATTTTCCATACTTTTATTGTTGCTTGTGTTTTTCTTTGGACGCAGCGTTGCGGGTCAGCAAAACTGGATTGTGATTGGTAAATTTTCCTTTCAACCCTCCGAATTGGCCAAGCTTGCTTTTATTTTGGCCTTGTCGCGTTTTTATTCCGAAAAGATTCCTCGCGAAGGGCTTTCTTTTAAAGTGCTGCTGCTGGCGCTGTTGCTTTTGATCTTGCCGACCAGTTTGATTCTTTTGCAGAAAGATTTGGGAGGTTCCTTGTTTTTCATTCTTCTCTTTTTTACCCTTACTTTTTTCACCCCCTTCAAAATTCGTTATGTGCTTCTTATATTTTGCGTGGGGGCCCTCGCTTGTTTTGCTTTGTATCAATGGGGCTTGAAGCCTTATCAGAAAGATCGAATAAAAATTTTCATGAATCCTGAAAAAGATCCACGAGGCAGTGGCTATCATTTGATGCAATCTAAGATTGCGGTGGGTTCCGGGGGTCTGATTGGCAAGGGATATTTAAAAGGCAACATGAACAAACTTAAATTTTTACCCGAAAGACATACCGATTTTATTTTTCCTGTCTTGGCCGAAGAATGGGGGTTTGCGGGGGCTGCCTTGAGCTTGGCCGTGATGCTTATTTTTTTGCTTTTAGGCATCGAGGCCGCCTATCAAACGAAAGATGCCTTTGGTTCTCTGGTGAGCCTGGGGATTGTAGGATTATTTTTTTGGCATCTGGTGATTAACTTGGGAGGGGTACTGGGTTTGCTTCCTCTTACTGGAGTTCCTCTTCCTTTTTTTTCTTATGGAGGATCCTCGGTACTCACCATGATGATGGCGGTGGGTTTGTTGATGAATATTCGGATGGGACGTTACATGTTTTAGAAAGTAGAAAATGCCTGAATCCCTAAAATCAAAATTATTCCGTTATCGCTTTAACTTCTGGCCCTGCTATTGGGGCACAGGGGCCAAAATTACTTACATTGCTTCTGATTTTCGAGAAATGCGAGTACGCTTGCCTTTGACCTGGAGAACCAAAAATTATGTAGGAACTCTCTATGGCGGCAGTATCTACGCCTCGGTGGATCCTCAGTATATGTTGATGTTGATTCAAATTTTGGGACCTGAATATATTATTTGGGATAAAAGTGCTCAGGTGGAATTTTTGAAGCCTGGGAAAAACTTTCTGGAAGCATGTCTGCTGATTAGCGAAGAAGAAATCCAAACCATTAAAAGGCTGCTCAAAACCGAGCGTTCTATTGATAGAAACTATCCCATCGATCTTATAGATAAAGAAGGGCGGCTTTGTGCTCGGGTGACTAAAACGATTTATATCCGCAAAAAATAAGGGCTTTAAAAATAAAGAGGCGAAAGAAAAACATTTTGACAATCTAAACAGATTAGGTCATAAGCCACCCTCCCTAAGCACGGGAAAAATAAACATATTAAGGAGGCTTCGTCGTTCGCATGAATGTTACAACCCAAGATTT
Organism: Deltaproteobacteria bacterium; assembly: GCA_015233135.1. NCBI lineage: Bacteria > Pseudomonadati > Myxococcota > Myxococcia > Deltaproteobacteria bacterium. Next base: position 88,004 of record JADFYH010000002.1, on the reverse strand, counting down.
CGAAAAACTTTTCGAAGAAAGCGTAAAACAAAAAGCACTCAATCCAGGCCAATTGGTAAAAGGTCGCGTCGTCAAGGTTTTAAGAGACTATGTTCTCTTGGACATTGGCTTCAAGTCCGAAGGGCAGATTCCTATAGAGGAATTTCGCAATCTGGATGGCGATATTACCGTGAAGGCCGAAGATGAAGTGGATGTTATTTTTGAAAGCGTAGAGGACGATAACGGTCTTGTTGTTATTTCCAAAGAAAAAGCAGATGCACTGGCTGCCTGGGATAAGCTTTCTCAAGCCGAGCAAGATGGTACCCCCATCGAAGGTTTGGTAGTGAACAAGATTAAAGGTGGAATGGTCGTGAATGTTGGCGGGGTAAAGGCCTTTCTTCCCGGATCTCAAATCGATTTAAAGCCCGTCAAAAGTCTCGATAAGCTCGTGGGTAAGAAATATCGTTTTAGAATTTTAAAACTCAATCGTGCCAAAGGAAATGTGGTTGTTTCTCGTCGCTCGGTGCTTGAACAAGAACGTGAATCCGCGAAACATGAACTGCTTGCCCATTTGCAAGAAGGACAGGTTGTAGAAGGAGTTGTAAAAAACATTACCGATTATGGTGCCTTTGTCGACTTGGGTGGCGTAGACGGACTCATTCATATTACTGATATGAGTTGGGGACGCATTGGTCATCCCTCCGAAATGTTCCAGGTAGGTCAAAAAATTAACGTTCTTATATTACGTTATGATGCGGCCTCCCAGAAAATTTCTCTGGGTTATAAACAACTTGTTTCAGATCCTTGGGAAGCAGTGAAAGATACCTATGTTCCCGGCACCCGCGTAAAAGGTAAGGTAGTCAACATTACTGATTATGGCGCGTTTATTGAGTTGGAAAGTGGCGTAGAGGGTTTGGTTCACATTTCCGAAATGAGCTGGACTAAAAAAGTGAAGCATCCTTCCAAAATTGTTAACCTGGGGGATGTGATTGATTCTGTAGTGCTGGATGTGGATGCTCCCAGCCGAAGAATCTCTTTGGGGATGAAGCAGATTGAACCTAATCCTTGGGAAGAGCTGGAAGGAAAGTATACCGCGGGGACTAAAATTAAAGGTGAAATTAAGAATATTACCGACTTTGGTATTTTTGTGGGAATCGATGACAGCATCGATGGCCTGGTGCATATCTCTGATATTTCCTGGACCACCAAGGTCAAGCATCCTTCTGATTTGTACAAAAAAGGGGATATGGTTGAGGCGGTGGTTTTAAATATTGACAAGGGCAACGAGAGAATTTCTCTGGGGATAAAACAACTGGAAGAAGATCCTTTTGCCAAGGCTTGTAATCAATATTCGGTGGGGACTGTTACTTCTGGAACCATAAAACAAATTGAAGGGAACTTACTCATTTTAGATTTGGGATCTGACGTGGAAGCCTCGGTGATGTTGAAGGATGCTGTGGCAGAAGGCGTGAAGGTGGGGGATAAATTTGAGGCTGAAGTTTCGGGTCATGACGAAAAAGAAAGACGCATTCTGCTTTCTTATAAGCAATACCTGAAAAATTCTCAAAAGAGAGATTTTGCAGATTTCAAGGCCAAGCAGGGAGAGTCTCGTGTGACTTTGGCGGACATGATGAAAAAGGAATAAAAGAATAGTGGATAATCCCCTCGATGAGACACGGGGGGATTTTTTTTTCTGAACCTTTCTACACCCCTTATCGGGAACGATGGAAAATAAACCCAGTCGAAAAATTTGGTGGATAGTCCTGGTGATCGTGTTGCTTTTTAGTTGCATGGGGGGTGCTCTGTTTTTTGGATTTGCCTTGCTGTTTTCTCCTTCTTCAAATTGGAAAGATTCGTGGGGAAATATTGCGGTGGTAGAGCTTAAGGGGGCTATTTTTGAATCGGAAAAGGTGAATGAGAAACTTGAAAAATATTTGAAATCTGAGCAGGTGAAGGCCATTGTGCTTCGCATTGATTCTCCGGGTGGGGCGGTGGGGCCTTCTCAAGAGATATACAACGAGGTAAAACGAGTTGCTCAAAAAAAGACGATTGTCGTTTCGATGGGCTCTGTAGCAGCTTCGGGCGGCTACTATGCTGCCGCTCCGGCACATAAAATTTTGGCAAATCCAGGAACCATCACCGGCAGCATTGGTGTATTGATGGAGCATGTCGAAGTGAATGATCTGCTCAAATGGGCGAAAGTCTCGGCTGAAATATTAAAAGCGGGTGAGATGAAAGATGCGGGATCTGCCCTCAGAACGATGAAGCCGGAGGAACGCGCCTATCTGCAAGATTTACTGTCTAATATGCATGCACAGTTTAAAAAGGCAGTGGCAGAAGGCAGGCATTTAGACATTGAAACCGTGAATAAATTGGCTGATGGACGGGTTTATACCGGCGAGCAGGCCTTACAATTGAAGTTGGTGGATCAACTAGGGGGCTTGGAAGATGCCATCGAAGTGGCGAGAGTTCTAGCCAAAATTCCAGGTGAGGCAAAAGTGATACGTCCAGACAAAGGGAGCCCACTCTTAAAAGCCTTGTTTGGAGAAGAAGATTCTGAAACCAAATTGTTGCAATGGATGGCTTCTATAAAAACTTATCGTGCACTTTATTTTTGGGGGAATTGATATGACAAAAAGTGATCTGGTCAATTCATTGGTTGAAAAAATCAAGCATCTTTCTCAGAAAGAAATCGATTTAATCGTAGATACTATTTTTAATAAAATGACCGAACATCTGAGTACTGGAAACCGAATTGAGATTCGCGGCTTTGGTACCTTTGAAGTGCGCACTCGCCATTCTCGCCAGGGAAGAAATCCTAAAACAGGGCAGTCGGTATTTGTGACCACTCGCCGGGTTCCTTTTTTTAAGGTAGGAAAGGAATTAAGGGAAAGAATTAACCAGAGTAAATAATCTTGAAATCCTCTGAAATCCCCTCTCCCTTGAGGGGAGAGGGTTAGGGAGAGGGTGATGCTACGATTTCTCAAAATTATTTTTCTAGCCTTGATCATTTTTGTTCTGGGGGATTTTTTGTATTACAACTCAAACTCCCAGGCCTTATCGTATAATATCCAATTTCGGCTTTTTATTCCTCCTCGTTATTTTCTTGAATCTTCGGCAATTCCTGTAGGCTTACTTTTGTTAAGTTCATTTTGTTTGGGGATGGTTTTTGCGGCTTTTAATGGAGCCATCAGTATCTTTTATCGTTCGCGGGAAATTAAGGCCAAGAACAGAACTATTCGGGAACTGGAAAAAGAAATCGAAGAGATGCGTACTTTATATTCGAGCATGCAGCACAAAAATCAAACGCCCGATTACGGGCGTTTGGGGACAAATTCGGATGTTGAGGTTGCTAAGATTGACTAGTAGCTACTCGGGAGCTACCAGTCGCACTTACAGTGCTAGCATTAACCGTCGCGCTTGCACCAGCACCCACATTAGTTACTTGCTGAGTGACATTGCGAGTGATGTCAGTGTGGTTATTATTTACAGCCCCTGGCCTTTCGTTTCCACCAGCACCGCCCAGTTTACCCAAGGATGCGGGTATGCTCTGAGCTAGTCCGGATAGTGCTTGCTCAGTGCCTTTAGCGGCTGCATCACTTTGTTGTTGAGCGCGGTCTAAGACTCTCTGACTCATATCTACACCACCTACTGACATAAAAACCTCCTTATTTTAATAACTGATGTTATTCAATTTCCACTGGCTCCCTTAACTTATTATCGAGTTCAGTCTCACTAGAGTTGCTTCTAGCCATTCATTTTTCCACTGCCCCGGCTTTGTTTTTGTAAATCCTTGAGTGAAACTGTAGGCTTCTGCTCAGCGCTGCTGGCGATTTTAGAACTTTTTACCAGTATTTCTTTGAGATCTTTCTTTTGCACATCTCCCACTTTAGGCCCTCGGTCATAGGTGGTGCTTACCTTAGCTTTATTTTGAGTGGTTTGTGCTTTATTAATAATTTCTTGGTAGGCCTTCTCCAGGGCCATTTCCCTCATTCGAGTGGGGGAAGGAAATTGATCCATTAACAATTTAAGATTTCTGCGAGTGCTTTCATCCACTAATATTCGATCCTCTTTAATTCGGCCTTGTTTTAACGATTCTTGAGTCCCTTTATCCAAATCCTCTTCACTAAGTTTTGTAGTAGAGGGAATGATATCTCGAACGAGAAATTCCCTCCAAATTTTCAGGTCATACCATCCATCTCGTATTTTCATTACATCGACAGGTCTTCGGATAAAACCTGTATATCGAAATTTTCCAAGGCTTAAGAAATTATCTTTAGAAAGTAAAAAGCTTGCATCCGGCTGTTTGAAGGGAAGGAAAGCCGCTTCCCAATCTTCCAGTTTATGCAGCACATTGTCGACAAATCCCGTGTTGTAGAGGTAGCGCGGGTCGGTGGAAAGGTAGCGAATGTATTCGCCTTCCAGTCCGGGAGGCAATTGGGTCTCTTTGGGGATTTGAGCCCAAATGAGTTCCATCTCTTTTTGGTTAGGATATTTTTCTGAGGTCATAAGCTTCCATTGTATAAAAATTAAAGGCAGAAATCTATTTCTAATTCTCAAGGGGCAGATCATTAATTGCCTTGTAAAAAGATATCAGGGTTTGCCTGTGATTTTCTATATCACTCAGCACTCTCTTGAGGTGTTTCTGATAAAATGAATTCATGCGCAGATCCTTAAATGAAAGTAAATTTCCCTCAGGATCTTTGTGTGTAAAAGGCGTATCATAAGTTTTCCCTTTTCTAAAATAGGCCTGGCTGCAAGGGCCTTGCTCGAGGGTTTCCTTTGTTTGATCTAGCTGTTTCCAACAGGCGAGACGCACACCAGATGACGGGATGAGATAATCATCAACAATGAAGGGGGTATTGTTTATTGCCTTTGGGTAAATATATTCTAAAATTGTTTCAGTGCTTTCGTAGAGGTCTGCATCCAGATGAACCAAACAAAATTTTTGGTTTTTGTTTTTTGTTAATTTTGGAAGCGTTTCTTCAAACCAGCCGGGGACAATTTCAATAATTGAATCAAGATTAAAATGAGTTCTTAATTGTTTGCATTGTTCGAGGTTGGCATTGAACATGCCTTCTGTAAAAAAGCTATCTTTATCCGAGGGCTTCGGTAGACCCTGAAAACTATCACACAAAAAAACCTTCTTATTGATTTTTTTTTCTTGAATATAAAGTGCAATGAAAAAAGACAATCCTCCCCTGTGTGAGCCGCATTCTATAATATCGCCTGGCTGTGTTTCCACTTCATGCATTAATTTCCATATTTGATGAGTGCGATGAATATCAAGTAGACTGTAGGCCCTTGTTTGTTTCCAAATTTCATCAAAGTGATCAATTCCGAGTTCGGAAGGGATAAGCTTAAAATTGGGATGTGGGAGGCTCTGCGCCGTTGAAAAAGGGTTGGCGCTGTAAGTGAGCAATATCCAAAATAGGTCAGTAGAAATTTGATTCATAAAAATTGTTCAAGATCCAGCAGATCCAGGCGCGCATGAGGTTTAAAGCCCAGCCTGTCGCTTGCTTTTACAGAAATCTCATTGGCAAAATGCACCATTCCCAAAAGCTTTTGTACGCCTAGTTTTTTTAGGGCTTGAATGGCTTTTTGTCGCAGTAAGGTCCCTACTTTTTGGTTCTGATAATTTGGATCTACATAGGTGCCATAGCCATAGGCGGTTTTAAAGCGCATTTGATAAGGGAGATTTTGTATGGCCCAAAAGATGGCACCCACGGCTTTGTCTTTATCCCAAGCAATCAGAATGCCTTCTTCTCGAGTGGCAGCGGGTAAAAAAAGAACGTCTACCATCCATTCGGCATTTTCAAGGCTGGGCAATATGTCATGCTCAAATTGGTCAAGATGCTGCAACAATTTCAAGCAAAGCTCAATCAACACTTGTCGATCTCCTGCCCGAGCAAAGCGCACTTCAATGGGAGTTGAGGCTGAGGTCATTTGGCTCGCTTTTTTTAAATGGAATACCCTGTGGGGACCTGACGTTCACTTAAATCGATGCGACGAGATTGCTGTACCCCATCCTGACGGGTCACAAGCGTGGCTTGATCAATGCTGTTATCATCTCCGCGCATGTTGTCGAGATAGGAAAACCATCTATCAGTCATTTGAGCGTCGTGTGCGTTTTCTTTTTCACGAATGGCACGATCGGCATCGGCGTTGTGTCTTTCGTTATCCGAAATGTGGATTTGCGCATCGGCTTGAAGTCGAGAGGATTCAATAGTCCCTTTCATCGCATTTTCCGAGGCTTGTTTGGTTGCCTCAGCTGCTGCACTTCCAGAGAAATACATGCCCGTTGCAACTCCTGCACCGACAATAGCACTAGCGCCAAGAGCAATCGCAGCAAGAACACCTGCACTAATAGCCATAAAAATCTCCTTCTTTCTATCGAAAAATAATCAATACCAATTAGCTTATCGGTATCAGTTTAGCCTAAAGTTTCTTCAAAAAGAATTTTTTTTAAGAATAACTGCATTTTTTTTGGGTGACCGGGAAATAAAAAAAGAGGCATCGCCAAAGGGACGGAACCCTGAGGGTAGCCTCTGATCGTGATTCAGTTCTTGAATATGCTGAATTTGATTTCTTAGTCAAATATCAATAAATGAGCACAGGGTTGTTAAGTTAATAAGTGATTTACTTGATATATTATTACAATAGGGCTAATTAAATTAGCCCTATTGACACTTAATATCAGGTATTGTTTATGAAGGTCACGAATTTTTTAGAGAAGCATCCTGTTTTTACTAGCACTGAATTTGCTACTTGGCAGCAGCAGAATGGGGTGACTAGCGGATGGACGCGAAAGGCCTTGCTTGCACATCATTGTAAGCAAGGGCACATTTTATCTATACGCCGAGGTCTGTATGCCAGTGTGCCTTTGGGAGCAGATCCAAAAAATTACTCGGTTGATCCCTACCTGCTAACGGCTAAGATGAAAGAAGACGCAGTGCTTGCGTATCACACGGCCTTGGAATTTTATGCCAAGGCTTATTCGGTTTTCAATCATTATTACTATCAAACAAGTAAGATTGTGCACCCTACTGTATTTCGTGGCTGTCATTTTGTAGGGCTTTCATTTCCAAAAAGTTTAGTTAAAAAGAATAAAGAATTATTTGGCGTAAAGACAGAAGAACGCTTGGGGCTTGAAATTCATGTGACAAGTCTCGAGCGAACGCTTGTGGATGTGCTCGATCGACCTCAGCTGGGGGGTGGCTGGGAAGAAATCTGGCGTTCCTTAGAATCTGTAGAATATTTTGATCTCGAATTGGTAATTGAATATGCATTGCTACTAGGCAACGCTACAACTATTGCCAAGGTGGGATACTTTCTGGAACAACATCGGGAAACATTGATGGTAGAGGATAAATACTTGCGAAGGCTTCAAAAATTTTGTCCAAAGCAGCCAACCTATCTGAAACGAAACAAAAAAAGTAAACTGATCAGTAAATGGAATCTCATAGTTCCACTGAGTCTTGTCGAGCGCAGTTGGGAGGAGGAATCCTATAAAAATCTCTAAAGAAAAATTGATTACTGAATCTCAAGCCACAGGATTTAGACCTGAAATTTTGGAAAAGGTCATCCATTTGCTGAATCTTCTCGATGGCTTTCAAAGTCATCCTTTTCTTAAAAATCGCTTTGTTCTCAAGGGTGGAACCGCACTCAATCTTTTTTTCTTCGACTTACCTCGTTTGTCTGTGGATATTGATCTGAATTATATTGGAGGCTCCAGTCGCGAAGTAATGCTTGCTGAACGCCCTAAGATCGAACAGGCAGTGCAAGCAGTTTGTTCCCGCGAGGGGATGCGTGTTACCCGACAACCCACTGAGCATGCAGGTGGAAAATGGCGATTGCAATACGACAGTTCGTTGGGAGAGGGTGGTAATATAGAAGTAGATCTCAATTTTGTATTTCGCGTTCCCTTGTGGTCTCCTCTTTTACTGGAATCCAAACGAGTCTGTTCTTATTCAAGCAAGAAAATCCCGGTGCTTGATTTACATGAGCTGGCGGCAGGTAAGCTTGCCGCCTTACTTGCACGTCAAGCAAGTCGTGATCTCTTTGATGCTCATTTGCTTCTTACCCAAGGCAATCTTCAAAGGGATAAACTTCGTTTGGGTTTTGTTTTATATGGCGCTATGAACCGACGCGATTGGAGAAAAATTTCTACCGATGATCTCGACTACAACGTACATGAACTTAAAAATCAGCTCATCCCCGTTCTCAGAAACGGTTTTTTGCCGAAAGAAGAAGTAAATTCCTGGATAGAACGCCTAATTAAAGAATGTCGAACAAAACTCGAGATTGTATTGCCTCTCACTGAACTGGAAATCGAATTTCTAAATGCAATACTTGACCACGGAGAAATTCGGCCTGAGTTATTAACAGAGAATCAAACGCTGATTCAGTTGATACAAACTCATCCCTTGCTTCATTGGAAATCAATGAGTGTGCAAAAAAATAAAAACAAATGATTTCGAATGACGGAATTTCCTATGCAAAATCTTATTCAAAAAAAGCTTTCCGGTGACCGAGTAGCCTTGTCGCGACTCATGAGTTATATTGAAAATAGACCTGAGCAGGTTTCGGCAATTTTAGCCAGCATTCATCAATTTTTAGGCAGGGCGGAAGTGATTGGGATTACGGGGCCTCCTGGGGCAGGGAAGTCGACCTTGGTGGATCAGATGATTGCGCATTATCGGGCCTTGGGGAAAAAAGTGGGGGTGGTGGCGGTGGATCCTTCCAGTCCTTTTACCGGCGGGGCTTTGCTGGGGGATCGAGTGCGGATGATGGACCATGCGGAAGACGAAGGGGTGTTCATTCGCAGTCTGGGGTCTCGCGGGGCTCTGGGAGGTTTGTCTCGGGCGACGCGCAATATTGTGCGTTTGATGGATGCCTTTGGTTATGAGGTGGTGATTGTGGAGACGGTGGGGGTGGGGCAAACCGAGATGGATGTGTTGGAAGTGGCCCATACGACGGTGGTGGTTTTAACCCCCGAATCGGGAGACACGATTCAGACCCTGAAGGCCGGCCTGCTCGAAGCGGCGGATGTGTTCGCCATCAATAAATCGGATCGGGACGGGGCCCATAAGATTTATCAGGAACTACTCAGTATGATTGAAATGGGTTCCTCCACGAAACCCAAGGTGCAGGGTTGGAAGATTCCTGTTTTACAAATTCAGGCATTGAAAAACATAGGGATAAGCGAACTCCGTCAACAGATAGACGAGCATTATCAGCAGGTGATTCAAAGTCCCTTGTTCCAACAGAAACTTCAAAAAATTAGATTGTTAGAATGGGAAGAGGGGTTGCGTGAGCTTCTTCATCATCGCCTGCAGAAAATTTTAAAAGAAGATTCAGGCCTGGCCCAGTTGAAAAGCGAAGTCGAGCAGGGAGCCAAGAATCCTTTTGAAAATTTAATGGAATTAGAAAAAAAGATACAGATTTCTGTGGGTTAGCTTAAATTTGGCTTGACCTATGCATAGATCTTCAAGTACCGAGTACACCCCCTCTTACATTAAGAGGGGGCGGGGGGAGTTGTAGCAATTGGATGCAATTGACATAACTCCTCCCGACCTCCTCTTAGCTTAAGAGGAGGAGAATAGGGATAAAGTTTATCTTAGGCGCGTAGCTCAGCTGGTTAGAGCGCATCCTTGACATGGATGAGGTCAGCGGTTCGATCCCGCTCGTGCCTATCCGCTTTGCACTGGCAAAGCCAGATGCAAAGCTCTAGTCAGGGGGAGACCCTCTCCCCCTGACTACCCCCAAATTGGAGCAAATTGATTTTATGGTATGCAGAGAAGGAAAAGAAAACGATTCAAATGAAATTTTACGCCATTCGGCCGCCCACATTATGGCAGATGCGGTGCAGCGGCTTTTTAAGGGTGTGAAAGTTACGATTGGCCCCACCATCGAAAACGGATTTTATTACGATTTCGATTCTCCCAAGCCTTTTTCCACCGAAGATCTGGAACTCATCGAAAAAGAAATGCAAAAAATTGCGGATGCGAATTTATCGTTTACCAAAGAAGAAGTGAGCCGCGAGGAGGCCATCGCCTTGTTTCAGAAGATGGGTGAGAATTACAAGGTGGAGATTATTGAAGGTCTTGATCTTCAAGAAAAAATTTCCTTGTTTCGGCATGGTGAATTTGTGGATTTATGCCGAGGCCCCCACATCAGCAAAACGAGTGAACTCAAGGCCTTTAAGCTTTTAACAAGCTCGGGATCTTATTGGCGCGGGGATGAAAAAAATGCACGTCTACAGCGTATTTACGGAACGGCCTTTACGACGAAAGAAGATCTGGAAGCCTATCTGGAGAAGCTTCGAGAGGCGGAGGCGCGCGATCATCGTAAGTTAGGCGTGGCTTTAGATTTATTTTCTACTTTGGAAGAACGGGGGCCAGGTCTCATTTTGTGGCATCCCAAAGGGGCGCGCATTCGCGGGGTGATTGAAGATTTCTGGCGTGCAACACACCGTCAACGCGGCTATGAGTTGGTATTTACACCTCACATGGCAAAGCTAGATGTATGGCGCACCAGCGGGCATGTGGATTTTTACAAAGACAGTATGTACTCGCCCATGGAGGTGGAAGGACAAGACTATGAAATCAAGCCGATGAATTGTCCTTTTCATATCATGATTTTTCAGTCGCGCATCCACAGCTACCGAAATTTACCCATACGCATGGCAGAACTGGGTACGGTCTATCGTTTTGAGCGCAGTGGAACTCTGCACGGATTGATGCGGGTGCGCGGTTTTACTCAAGACGATGCCCATATTTTTTGTACCCCCAGTCAGATTGAAAAAGAAGTCTCCGATGTTTTGGACCTAGTGGTTTATTTTATGAAGACCTTTGGGTTTAAAGAGTATGAGGTCTTCCTTTCTACCCAACCTGATAAATACGTAGGCACTGATGAAAACTGGAAGATTGCCACGGAATCGCTTCGCTCTGCCTTGGAGAAAAAGGGTTTCAAGTACGAAGTGGACCCCGGCGAAGGTGTTTTTTACGGGCCTAAAATCGATGTGAAGGTAAAAGATGTTTTGGGGCGTATGTGGCAGTGTTCTACGGTTCAAGTGGATTTTAATTTACCCGATCGTTTTAAAATTGAATATGTGGGTGAAGATGGAAACAGGCATCAGCCGATTATGATTCATCGGGCCTTGATGGGTTCTTTGGAGAGATTTTTCGGGATTTTAATCGAACAATATGCAGGGGCATTTCCACTCTGGTTGGCACCGGTGCAAGTGAATCTCATTCCCATTGCGGCCGATCAAGTGGCTTATGCGGAAAAAGTGAAAGAAAGACTTTTGGAAAAAGGCTATCGTGTAGAGGTGGATGCCCGATCTGAAAAATTAGGTCTGAAGATTCGAGAATCGCAAATGCAGAAGATTCCCTATATGGTTGTGATGGGCGCCAAAGAAGTAGAGGCGGAGCGCTTGAGTGTGAGATCTCGCGTGAAGGGAGATTTGGGGCAGATGGATTTGGAGCAGTTTTTGCTTGAGTTAAGTCAGCAGATGGAATTAAAACAGTGATCGCTCTTTCCCCTCTCCCTTGAGGGGAGAGGGCCAGGGAGAGGGTGATCTCGAGTGTACGTTAGATGTCCCCCTCTCCCTAACCCTCCCCCTCCAGGGGGGAGGGGACTAACAGCAAATTCTAACAGGAGGTGTTGTATTTCAAAAGAAGCTCGTGTGAATGTGAATCGCCGTATTCGTGCCCCTCAGGTTCGTTTAATTGGTTCAGATGGATCTCAGTTGGGGGTTTTTATTACTCCAGAGGCCTTGAAACTTGCCGAGAATGAAGGATTGGATCTGGTTGAGGTGTCGCCGAATTCGAATCCTCCGGTTTGTAAGATCATCGATTACGGTAAATATAAATATCAGCAAGCCAAGAAAATTCAGGAAGCCAAGAAGCATCAGACGGTCATTCATGTCAAAGAGGTTAAGCTGAGACCGGCAACCGATCAGCATGATTTCGATTTTAAAGTGAAACATGTGTTGCGTTTTATCGAAGAGGGAGACAAAGCCAAAGTAACAGTGACTTTTCGTGGAAGAGAGATGGCCTATACCGATAAAGGTAGGGAAATGCTCAAACGTGTGCTTGCTGTGATTCAAGATCATGTGCAAGTGGAAAGCCCTCCCAAAATGGAGGGGAGAAATATGTTCATGATCGTTTCACCAAAGGGGAAAAAGGAACATGCCTAAGTTAAAATCAAAAAAAGGAACCAAGAAGAGAATTAAAATTACCAAAACGGGTAAGGTTTTGATTGGCAGAGCCAATAAACGCCATATCTTAACCAGTAAACCAAAAAAGCGAAAACGTCAGGCGAAGGGTACAACGGTACTTGCGAAGGCCGATCAAAATCGTATTCGTGATTTACTTCCTTACGGAAATTAAGAAAGGATCTTTATGCCAAGGGCTAAGCGGGGCTTTAAAGCCAGAAGAAGAAGAAAAAAAGTATTAAAACAGGCTAGTGGATATCGTGGAGGACGTTCGAAGTTGTTTAGAACGGCACAGGAGGCGGTCGATAAAGGTTTGCAATATGCCTACAAAGATCGCCGTCTCAAAAAACGTGATTTTCGTGCGATTTGGATTATGCGTATTAACGCGGCAGTTCGAGAAGCGGGACTCAGCTATTCCAAATTCATCAATGGATTAAAGAAGGCCAGCATTCTACTCGATCGTAAAGTGCTTTCCGATATTGCCATTCAAGATGCCTTGGGATTTGGTAAATTGATTGAGAGAGTCAAGGCAGCTTTGGCTTAATGTTAAAGATTAAATTGAATTAAGGGTAGCCTCTTTTCAGAAGCTGCCCTTCTTTGTTTTTTTGTGCCTCCATGCTACAAAAAATTTCTGACCTCAAACAATCTGCCTTTGCCGAACTTCTTCCCTTGAATTCGGAAGAAGAAATCCTTTCCCTCAAGGTAAAATATTTGGGCAAAAAGGGACTGCTTACCAATTTGCTCAAGGATGTGGGACTGCTGGATCCTGCTCTACGGCCTCAAATTGGACAGGCGAGTAATGAATTCAAGAAGGCCTTGGAGGAAAAAATTGGGCTGCTCTTGTTGTTTAAAAAACAACAGGCCTTGGCCGAGAGTCTGGAAAAGGAAAAATTGGACATCAGTCTTCCGGGAACTCCTATCGCTCAAGGCAGCTTTCATCCAGTCAGTATTATCCTGAAACAGATCTCCGATTTTTTCATGCGTCTGGGCTTTGATGTTTTTGGCGGGCCCGAAGTGGAAAACGATTTTTATAATTTTGAGGCCTTGGGACTTCCTCCCAATCATCCCGCAAGAGACATGCAAGATACGTTTTATTTGGGGCAAACCCCCGCGCAGAATTTTGGCGGAGCCGAAAATTCTGCTTCGTCAAATTTGCTTTTGCGTACTCATACTTCTCCGGTTCAAATTCGGGTGATGGAAAAAACGCAGCCTCCCATCCGTATGATAGCGCCCGGCGTGGTTTATCGCCGTGATTCCGATTTGTCGCACACGCCCATGTTTCACCAGGTAGAGGGTTTGGTGGTGGATGAACAGATTCATTTTTCCGATTTAAAAGGCCTCTTGAAACTTTTCTTGAAAGAGATGTTTGGCGAGGAGGTGAAATTGCAATTCAGACCCAGTTTTTTCCCCTTCACCGAACCCTCCGCAGAAGTGGATATTTCTTGTGTTCTTTGTAAAGGTTCCGGTTGCCGAGTTTGTAAAAACACGGGTTGGATTGAAATTTTAGGTTGCGGCATGGTGGATCCCGTCGTGTTTTCTCATGTGAAATACGACAGTGAAAAATATAGCGGGTTTGCCTTTGGAATGGGCGTAGAACGCATTGCCATGCTGAAATTTGGCATTGATGATCTGAGAGCTTTTTTTGAAAGCGATGTGAGGTTTTTGAAACAATTTTGAAAAGTCCCCTCAAGGGAGGGAGAGCTTCCTTGAAGTAACTTATGAAAGTCACCCTCAACTGGCTAAAAGAATTTGTCGAGATTGATCTGAGCGCCAAGGATTTAGCGTCGCGGCTTACCTATGCCGGCCTTGAAGTAGAGGGGATTCAGGAAGTAGGGAATTTTCCGGAAACTGTCGTTGTTGTTAAAATTTTAAAAATTGAAAAACATCCGGGTGCCGATCGGCTTGCTTTGTGTGAAGTGAGTTTGGGGGAAGAAATTCGCACGATTGTGTGTGGCGCTAAGAATATGAAAGAGGGAGACTTAGTCCCTCTGGCCTTACCGGGAACTGTCCTTCCTGATGGTAAAAAAATTGAGGCCGGAAAGATTCGCGGGGTCGTGAGTGCAGGGATGTTGTGTTCGGAAACCGAACTGGGTTTGGCGGAAACTGCTTCGGGTCTGTTGATTCTCCCTCAAAATCTAAGGCCTGGAATTGCATTAAAGAAACAACTACCCCTTTCGGATGTAGTGTTTGAAATTAATGTTACTCCCAATCGTGCCGATTGCCTTTCTATTTTAGGCATTGCCAGAGAAATTGCTGCCTTGACGGGAAAGACCTTAAAGAAAAATAATCCAAAATTTCCTGTGGCTGATTTTAGCAGTGAAAGTCGCATCCAGATTGAACTGAAAGACGATACCTGTCCTCTTTATATTGGGCGTGTCCTCTTGGATGTGACGGTTGCCGCCTCTCCCCTGTGGGTTCAGAAGCGTCTCGAATGGGTAGGTCTAAGATCCATTAATAATATAGTAGATGCGAGCAACTATGTCCTCATCGAACGAGGTCAGCCTCTGCATGTCTTTGATTTGGACAAAATTGAAGGGGGCAAAATCTGCGTACAAAAATGGAATCCTTCTTTAGGAAAAATAACGAGCTTAGATGGGTCAATTCCTGAGTTGACTCAAAAGGATTTGGTCATTTGCGACAGCTCGAAACCCTTGGCCATTGCGGGAATCATGGGCGGTCAAAATTCTGGGGTGAGTGAGCAAAGCAAAAATCTGCTTTTGGAAGCCGCCTATTTTGATCCAGCGACCCTCCGCAGTTCTTCTAAGCGTTTGAGCCTTGCTTCCGAATCGAGTTATCGCTTTGAGCGAGGGGTAGATCCTGCGTCCGTGGCTGCTGCATCCGAAAGATTAGTGGAACTGATTTTGGCCTGGGCGGGGGGAAAAGCTTCTGCCCAGGCGCTTGAAAAAAGAAGCAAAAATTATGCATCTAGAAAAGTAAGTTTGCGCAAAGAGCGATTGGATAAAATTTTGGGAGTGGAGATCCCTGCTGAAAGTATCGTTTCCATTTTAAATGCCCTGGAATTTTCTCCCTGTAAAATTTCTTCTCAAGTTTGGGAATGTGAAATTCCAAGCTATCGACAAGATTTGGAACGTGAAGTTGATTTGATCGAAGAAATTGCGCGTCTTTATGGCTACGATAAAATTCCTGAAACCTTGCCTGTCAGTGGTTACAAAGCGGGCAGAGATTACATGAGCTCCCCTCGCCTGACGGCCGCTAAAAATTTTCTGGTCGCCCAGGGATTTAGCGAACTGATCCACTATAGTTTTATTTCCCATCAGGAGATTCAAAAAAGTGCTGTTGAATGCAGCAATATTTTATCTCTGCAAAATCCAATTTCAGATGAACTCTCTACGCTGCGCCCTTCTTTGATTCCCAGTCTGCTTGCTTCGGCAAAAAAGAATTTTTCTTTTTCAAATTCTGATCTTCGTTTTTTTGAACTTCGTAAAATATATCAAAAAAATAGTCAGGGAGAAGTGGAAGAGAGACTTTCTTTGGCCCTATTAGTGTCGGGGAATAAGCGGGAAGCTCATTGGCGAGGAAGCCGACAGAAAATGGATTTTTATGATCTGAAAGGATTTGTTGAAGCCCTCTGGACTTCTCTGGCTTTGCCGGCCTTCACCCTAGAAACAAGCAGGCGTGGGAGTTTTCACCCTGGGAAATCCGCAGAATTGTTTGTAAAAGGACAGATGTTTGGAGTGTTTGGGGAGCTGCATCCTCAAGTGGCGGAGGCATTTTCTTTGAATGAGGCCGTATCTCTGGCCGAGCTGGATTTTGAAAAAATGCTGGGATTTCCAATAGCATCCGTGGGCTTTAAAAAGCTTTCCCGCTTTCCTGGGATTGGGCGCGATCTAACCCTGCAGGCTCCTTTGGAATTAAGATCGGACAAGCTTTTGGAAACCATGGATCAAATAAAAATAGAGTACTTAAAGGAAGCGAATCTGGTGTCTTATTTCGACAAAGCGCCTATCCCCGAAGGAAAAAAAGCGTTGACTTATCATTTGTATTATCAAAATGAAGAACGCACCTTAACCGATGAAGAAGTGAATGAAATTCACAACAAAGCAGTAAGAAAACTGCTTGCCCTTTTACCCTTGGAATGGAGATGATTATGGAACAAGAAGAAAGAGTCCCCGAAGGGACCATGACCAAAGCCGATATCGTAGAAGCCATTTATGAGAAAATAGGATTTTCAAAAAAAGAATCTGCGGATATCGTGGAGTTGGTCTTTGATGGGATGAAAGAAACTTTGGAAAAGGGTGAGAAAATTAAAATTTCTGGTTTTGGAAATTTTGTGGTGAGAGCAAAACGTCCGAGGGTAGGTAGAAATCCTCAGACGGGTGAAGAAATAGAAATTTCGGCAAGGAAGGTATTGACTTTCCGCCCTAGCCAGGTGCTGAAAGCAGCACTCAACAAGTAGTTACTAGTGAGCAGTTATTAGTTATTAGTGTGTGGAGCTTGGTGGGAGCGCTTAGCCACTGATAACTGGGAACTGGTAATTAGCAACTAGTCCTCTATGGTGATTGAAAATACTCAAGTTCAAATTCCCGATAAACTCTATTTCAAGATTGGTGAAGTGGCAAAACTGGTAGGTGTTAAGCCTTATGTCCTTCGCTATTGGGAGACTGAGTTTCCGGAAATCAGGCCAGGGAAGAGTCAGACGAATCAGCGTTTATACAAGCGCAAAGAGGTGGAAACTGTTTTTAAGATAAAAGAGTTGCTCTACAAAGAAAAGTTTACCATCAGTGGAGCGAGAAAGCGTTTGAAAGACATTGAGCGAGGGATGGTGGTTCCTGAAGAAGAAGCAAAGCAAATGCCTCTTTTTGCTGCCCCTGAAAACAAGGATTTCTTTGTAAAGCTCAAGACAGAGTTAAATCAGATGCTGGAGATGATACAGTAGTTTTTCGGGGCGTAGCGCAGCCTGGTAGCGCACTCCTTTGGGGTGGGAGTGGTCGCTGGTTCAAATCCAGTCGCCCCGATTAGTAAATAGCGAACAAGGTGAGCGAGAGGGGAGGCTCACGAGGCTTTGCCGAGTGAGGGGCGACGCGAGCCCCTGTGAAAACCGTCGCTGGTTCAAATCCAGTCGCCCCGATTAATTTGTTGGGAGTAGGTTTTGAACCTATTCCCTTTTTTGTTATGCTTATTTTAGTCTCCAACGATGATGGGGTTTATTCCCCAGGGATTCGCGCCTTGGCCAAAGCGCTGAAGCAAATAGGCGAAGTCTGGATCGTTGCACCCGATCGTGAACGCAGTGCGGCCTCCCATTCTTTGACCATTCATAGGCCTCTGCGTATTCAAAAAATTTCTCCACAGGTTTATGCGGTTGACGGAACTCCTACCGATAGTGTCAATTTGGGAATCAATGTTCTCTTGAAAAAGAAACCCGATCTTGTGGTCTCAGGAATTAACAAGGGGGCAAACATGGCGGATGATGTTCATTATTCAGGTACGGTTTCTGCCGCGGTTGAAGCCTGTTTGATGGGCGTGCCTGCGATCGCTATATCGCAAATATTTGGGAAGCGTTTTCTCTTTAACCCTGCCGCCCGTTTTGCGGTAAAGTTGGCCAAAAAAGTCTTAAAAGAGGGTTTGCCTCGGGGAATGGTGCTCAATGTGAATGTCCCCAATGTTCATGAAAAAGAAATAAACGGTTTTGAATGGGTAAAACTGGGGAAGAGAAATTACGGAGAAGCACTCATTGAAAAGCTGGATCCACGGGGTAGGCCCTATTATTGGGTGGGGGGCGATCAAAGTGGTTTCGTGAATATTCCAGGATCTGATTGCAATGCAATTCACGAAAATAAAATTACAATTACTCCACTCCAGATCGACATGACCGATCATGCGGCTATTAAAGAATTTAAAAACTGGAAAATCTAGGCACTCCCTTCATTCCTTTAGTCACGAATATGCGGTTGCTCGCCGTAAGATGCTGGAAGAACAATTAATATCCCGAAATATCCACAATGAACGAGTGTTAGAAGTGATGGCAAAAATTCCCAGACATCGCTTTGTGGAAGAAGCCCTGGTGAGCCAGGCTTATAGCGATTCCCCCCTGAATATCGGATGGGGACAAACCATCTCTCAACCTTATACCGTGGCTTTGCTGGCCCAAGCCCTGGAACTCCAGGGCAATGAGAAGATTTTAGAGATAGGCACCGGCTGTGGTTATCAAAGTGCAGTCCTCTCCCAACTCGCCGATCAAATCTATTCGATAGAACGCTTAAGCCCCTTGTTACTCAAGGCCCGCAAGCATCTCAAAGAACTGGGCCTGCAAAATATTATTTTAAAATTAGGAGATGGCTCTTTGGGTTGGCCTGAAAAAGGCCCTTTTGCTGCGATTGTCGCAGCGGCAGTTTCTCCCGAAGTCCCTGAGCCTTTAGTACAGCAACTTTGCGAAGGAGGACGTCTGGTGATGCCGATTGCCCACCAGGGGAAACAATTTTTGGTTTATATCAAAAAAGAAAAGGGGCACTTAAAAAAACAGATGATCGAAGAATGTCGATTTGTAAAAATGGTGGGAAATTTTGCTTATTAATTTTCGAGGTATTTCTGCAGAAACACCCTCTAATCAAATCTTTTATCCTCCTCCTCTTTTTTAGCCTCACTCTGAGCGCCTGCTCCGACTTTGCCAGCATCTTCAAAAAAAATGCAGGTTACTCCAAAAAAAGTTCCGGTAAAAAAGCAGACAAAGCTAAAATAGCTGCTCCCAATCGTAAAGGTAAAAAAGGCAAGGTCTTGTCCGGATATTTCATTTGGCCTTTGGAAGCGGAAGTGAGTTCTCCCTTTGGAAATCGTAGTGGTCATATGCACGATGGCATTGATATTCGTTCACCGGAAGGCACTCCCTTTAAAGCCGCGGCTGCGGGAGAGGTGGTGTTTGCTGCTGTATTTCAGGGCTATGGGAATCTGATTTTAATCAAACATCCCAATAATTATTTTACTGCGTACGCCCATTGCTCAAAAATGAAAGTCAAGGAAGGCGATCAGGTAAAACAAGCCCAGGTGATAGGCGAAGTAGGAAAGACGGGCCATGCCACGGGTTTTCATCTTCATTTTGAAATTCGTTATGAATCCACGCCTATGGACCCCCTCGATTTTTTGCCGGATCGCTGAAATGAGGCGCAAAAGTTTTTTGTCTTGCGAAATTATTGGCTTCAGCTAGGAGAAGCTCTCCTAATCCCACAGAAAGGATGCCCCCCATGATCGATTTAAAGAAAATTATTCGCGACGTTCCTAACTTCCCAAAACCAGGGATCCTCTTTAAAGATATCACCCCGCTGCTGGCAAATGCAGAGGCCTTCAAGCAAGTGATTGATTCTTTTGTAGAGCGCTATAAAAATCAAAAACTGAAGGCGATTGTGGGTGTGGAGTCTCGAGGATTCATCTTCGCCTCGGCTTTGGCCTATGCCCTGAACACCGGCGTGGTGCTCATCCGCAAAAATGGAAAACTTCCGGCAGAAACCATCAAGCAAGGCTATTCTTTAGAATATGGAAAAGATCATATTGAAATTCATAAAGATTCGATTTTACCTGGTGACCAGGTATTGTTAATGGATGACGTGCTCGCCACAGGGGGCACCGCCAATGCGTCTTGCGAGCTCATTCAAAAAATGGGGGGCAAGCTTTTAGAGGTGGCCTTTGTCATTGAGTTGGGCTTTTTAAAGGGAAGGGATAATTTGAAAGGAAAAGAAATTTTTTCTCTCCTGCAGTACGCCTAATTATTTTCGCCTCCGTAGCTCAGGGGATAGGGCAGCGGTTCCCTAATTCAATCTGTATATATCTCGTTAAAAATCAATAAGTTAGATTTTATTTTTGTTTGAAGATAGCTTCGTCCACCCGGGGACGGAGTGCTATATTTTCCAATTCAATCCCCAAGCGAAGAGAGGGAGCGTAAAAATCGAGGATGAAATATTCAACACTCTTCATAAACTTCCAACAAAACGAGCTCAGGGATTTTTTCGGCGAGCATTTTTTGGAGGGGTACTGCTCGAGTAGTTTCATTAATTAATAACAGTATTTTATATTGTTGATGTTCGGGATAGTTCCAGTAATTATCAGAGTCATTATAATTAAGATAAATGCAAAATCTCTCTCCCGAAATTTGACCAGCAAAGTAATAAGGTTGTTCATCCGCTGTTTCGTGTTCCGCAAATTGAAGGTCTAAAATGGGCTCTAGCATTTGTTTTACTTCAACTTGATCTTTCGAGTTGTGACCGTAGACCAGAGAATTTTTCATTTCTTATCTCCAAATTTTATATACTCGCCTCTGCCTGCAACGGAAGCTTCACTGTCGTATATCATAAGGCTTACATCTCTATTAGAAAAGCTTCGCAATGATTGAATGCTGTCAAATAGGTTTAATTTTTTTAGAATTTGTTTTTGTCTAAAAAAATCTGGATCCAAAGGCCCAGTCCTAGTTTTCCCCTCCCTCAATTTCACTCCCATTTCCTCAGCCCTTTTGAGCAACTTCGGACTCACCACCGTCAAATCCAAATCACTCCTCTTTCCCGTATCAAAGGGTAAACCATTTTTATGTTTCACCCCAGTGACCGAACTCCCTCTTAACACTCCAATTGCTTCAGGGTCAGCACTTTTTTGGAGGCCTTCTCTAAAAAGATTTCCAAATTCTTCAAATTCTTTGCTGTTGTTAAAACCCGCTGGAATTCTTTCATACAACTGAACTGAAGCTTGTAAGGTGCTGCTTGCAGCTGAAGAAGGTGAGGCGATCTCAGCGCCCGTTTCTGCTAATTGAGAAACAATTTTCGATTCCGCAATTTCTGCCTTGCTAAAGACAGAAAGTTCTTTTGTGGCAACGCTTGCACCTTTCAATTCCCCCGCACCATAAAATAAGGACGCAACGTTAAAAGTTGTCTCGCCCCAAGCCTTGGCCCTCACATTGGGGTCACTACTTTCAAAAGGCTTTGTGAATTCGTTCCACTCGTGCTGAACAGCGTTGCCCAGTTTTTCTGTCCCTTTTGAAATCTCTTCTTTGGGCTGACTCCAAAGCCTTTGCAGATCCTTGTACCCCTGCTTTGCTTCCTGATAAGCGGCTTCTGCTTTTTCTTGAGGATGAGAAATAAAATCGGCCGCTTTTCCCAAGGCATCCAAGCCTTGTGTGGCGGGGAGCAGAGAGAGCTTGGCTAGGCCTTTGGCGGTGTCTACAACTCCTTGCCCTATCCCGGCATAAAAATAGAAGGCTTGCTTGGCACGGTCTTTAAAAGAGAGTTGAGTTTCCATGCTTAGTTACAAAGCAGGAACTGTGCTTGTTTGCTGAAAAGAAAGAGTTGATGAAAAATGAGGGGTTATTGAATTTGTGAAAAAATGGAGCGTATGGGAATCGAACGAGTGTAGGAAAAATGGAATGCGTTGAATAATGTGAACTCCCGAAAATGCTCTCGCATTTTCTTCCCTGTCAAAAAGAGGGGAGGTAAAAAATAATCACCCCTCTTCAGAGGGGCCGGGAGAGAATAGTCTTGTTTGTCCAGGGAAGTGGGCTCGAGTCAAAAAAATGTCAGCAATGTGGGTAAAAAATGCCTTTTATTCAAAAAATGTTTGGAAAGTACAGTCCGATTAAGATGTGTAACTATTTAAAATATATTGATTTTAGTAGAAAACGCAAAAATGGCTAAAATTGGTATATCTCTTGCTTCATAAACAGGGTACACAAGGGAGGTTCTTTATGGATAAGATGGCGGATTTTGTAGTGGACCAAAGTCGGAAAGAGTTCCTAAGCATTAAGGAAGTGGCCAATAGGCTAAGTTTGCATGAGATGACCATCTATAGGTTGATCAAAAGCAAAAATCTTCCTGCTTTTAAGGTGGGTGGGCAATGGAGGATTCAGCAGCAGTATTTAGAAAATTGGCTGACTTCCCATACCAACACCCTTACGGACTAGGTCTATTCGTCGATGTTTTGAGGAAGGGTGTCCGAGTCTACTCGTACATATCCTTCCGCTATTTCGCGTAAGGCCGTGACGATATCTTTGTTGTCACAGTCAACGAGAACTTCGGAGCCTTTTACAATTTGTCTGACGCGACGGGCGGTCAGGTGAACTAAACCAAAACGGTTATCAACATTTTCTAAACAGTCTTCTACGGTTACGCGAGCCATATTTTCTCCTAGGTTGAATGCGGTTTGAGTTTGTAGCAAAAAGAAGTGATGCTTGTCAAAACTAGTTTTCTTCTCCAAAAAAAAGAAGGCCTTCCGAGTTCGAGAGCGGAAGGCCTTCTTTTTTTATATCTCCTCTTATGTTATCTCATTCCCCGAACGATGTCCATGCTGGTCTGATGTTCAGTGGAAAGATAGTTGTTTGCAAATTCTGCCACACGATTTTTCTGTTCGCTGATATCTTTAATAAAGCTGGTCAACATTTGAATACTGTCATTTACTTCTTGAACATTTGCTTGAAGTGCTGCGGTGTTAGATTGTGGATTTACTCCATTTTGACCTGCTGTCTGGTTTTGATTCTGATTCATTTGCATCATCATTTGTTTACGTGATTGTTGGAGTTGCACTAATTGTTGAGTGAGCATGCCGGTCATTTGAGTGGATTGTTTGCTTTCTAAGTCGGAGAAAAGCAGCATTGCTACATCGATGTTTCCAGTTTTCAGTGCGACCAGAAGCTGCTGCAAGATTTTATCTGTCTGACTATTGCTGTCGTTGAGGCTTGCCTGTTGTTCACCGCGTTGAGTTTGAGAAAGCATAAAATCCAGACTTTGATCGCTTTGAGGGATGGCTTGAGGCATAACTTGGGGAATCACAGAGGCCAAAGAAGAGGCTGTGAAGGCAGGGGTATAAGTGGGTATGCTCATAGGCGCTTGAGCGCTTGCCACAGGAAAATTCGAATAGGTGGGGGGGTAAGGATTGACCAGATTAGGATAGCTGGCAATGTTGTTTGAATTTGCAAATCCAAATACCCCTCCTGGAACTTCGTAGTCACCGACTGTTCCCGCGATAGCTCCTTCTCCTTGATGCCCACTGGAATTACGGGCCACATTATCCGCATCAAAAGTTTGACCTAGTAAACCTCCAGGCATACGGCCATCTGTGTCTATGCCTTCAGCAGGACTTTTAACGTCAGCATCAATGCGTCCATCCACTAAACGTTGGGTGATGGTATAGCCTTCACCTGTTTTGAGGGTGAGTGTTTTTCCATCTTCAGAGAGAAGGGCATGACCTCCATCTGCCAGAGTTTCCATAGCACCGGGTTGGAGGATTTGCCCATTGATCGAAGCTGTTCCTTCTTTTGAAAATTGAATCTGGGAAGTGCCACGCCAGCCTTGCAAGGTAATCCCTGTTTGTCCAATCACCGTTGTGCCCTTGCCGGCATCATCAAAACGGGCATTAAAATTCAAATTGTTATCGTCCAGCATGTTGTAGGTTTTTCCGGCTTCACCCTGAACATCAAAGTGTCCACCATCGGGATCTACAAAATGAGGGTCACCCCATACCTTGGCCGTTTCATTGGCAGCGATTCCTGCCGTGGGAGCCCAGCTGGGAGTTTGTCCCACAAAATTTGTTCCAGGAAAAGAAGGCACATAACCATTATTACTGGGAACAATGGGAGTATTCATGCCGATGACGTTGTATTGAGGGAGTGTGCTTCCTGCAATCTGGTTGAAAGCAGGGCTATCAAAAGAAGCTGGAGTTGTGAAATTCACATTTGCATTTTTCATCTCCATGTACATGCCTTTCATTTCAAAGGGATTGAGTCCTGTTCTGCCCTGAGATTGAGCATTCCGTACATAACGTTCATAAATGTTGAATTCGTTTCTAGCTTCGGGGGTCATTCTGTAGTTGTTGTCTGTCGTAAACTTTTTAAGGTCGATGTATTCGCTGCTAGCGGCATGGTTGTCGGAATCGCTAATCCCCTTAAAGATAGTCTGCATCATTTCTTCTCCACTAATCAGAGGATGCAGCATCTTGGTTGAAAAGTCGTGTTTGTCTTTCAATTCTTGAATGGCCTCGCCTGAACTTAAATCGTTGTAGAGGTTTTGGCTTCCGTCTCGGTTGGCTAATGAAATCATTTTAGGCTCCTTTTTAAATTTGTTGATGTTTACGCTTTCTTGTAAATGCCAAGAAGATGCCAACTCGTCCTGTGTTTTTTTTGAAAAAAAACTTTGTCTTTTTAGTGGGTTATATTTTGATGTTCTTTAAGTCGTTTTTTTCCAGTTCGAATTTCGGACGCTTGAGTGTTTTTGGGGTTTGAAAATGAAACGCCAAAAACAGGAGAGCCTCATCCCTAATCAGGACAAGGCTCTCACTGCGCCTTCCACATCGGTTATAACTCACCGAGTGAAATTTTTTAGAAGGGAAAGCAACTCGAAAGCCATTGTATTCCTTGGTTAAGCGGGACAGGTATTTTTTGCTGGAGATTATTCCAAGTCTCTTGCAGCTTTTGAACACCAGGAATTTGAGGAGCAAAGTTGAGGGCCGTATTGAAGAGGGGCATAAAATTTCCTTTGGCCGCCGAGTAAATGCTTCCAAAGGCAGACCAGCCTTTGTTGAGAATGTCCCCCACTTTTTCAGGGAGTGCCCCAGTGAAATTCATGAGCCCGCCGAGGCCCCCCATGATATTCCCTTTTGCAAAGGATTTTACGGTGTTGAAGGCATTCATGCCCATCTGAACTGCAGATCCCAAGGCAGGAACAGCGCTTGCGAGATTTGAGGCCACATTTTTCAGAAAACCTTTCCAATCTCCATGGACGATACTGTTGAGCCCGTTGATGGCCGCCAAACCTAGGGAAGCAATCGTTCCAATGCCGGGGATCATCTTTAAAATGGGCGCGACTGCATTGACCACTTTGGTGACAGCAGAGACCACTTTTTTAAATGCCCCTCCCAGTTTACTCCAAAAACTAGGGAACATTTTACTGTAAGAGTTTGCCTTGGCCTCCCATTGCTGTTTTTGGGGTTCTAAAACACTTTTGGAGGTTTCCAGGGCCTGATTGGCTTGCAAGGCTTGAGGACTATTCTTGCCGTAGAGTCTTTCCATCTCTTTTGCATTTTTTTCCAAACTTTCTAAACGGGTATTTAATTTATCAGCTGCTTGTTCATGAAGTTTTGCCAAGCGCTTGGTAAATAAAAACTTCATATCGCCTTTCCCAAGGCCCAAACGATCCTTTATTTTTCCAACGAGATCCTTTTTCTTCCCTTCATCCAGGTTGGGATCATTCATGATGTTTTCAATTTCACGGGTGACTTGCTGAAAATTGATGGGAGGCTTGCCGTCTTTGGCCCGGTCGGCATTGATGTCATTCAACTTTTTTTGCTCTTCCACATTTGGGGTATAAATTTGCTGCTGCAGCTCGTTGTTGACCTGGGCGACAAAGCCTTGTTCTCCTTGAATACCTTGAACTCCTTGAGTCACTTGGTTTTGTGTGGCAGCAGAGGAAGGCTGTGCTTGTCCACTTTGTAAAAGATTTTCAAGGCGTTTGGTAAAGCTTCTGGCAAAGTTTCTAGAAAGGATCTGAGCATAATTTGGACTCAGCTCATTTGAAATTGAATTTGTGCAGAGGTTTGGAAAGGTGGCTGTATAAGCTCTTCCCATCAAGATCTGATTGAAATTGATGATATTCATCACTTCCCCCTTTTTTAGATGCGGGTAGAAATTGAAATACTGCGCTGCAAAATTTTTATTTTTTGATCGACCCCGTAAAATTCGCCGCGCTTTACTCCTTCCAGCAGCTCTTTATGAAGTTTTTGAACTATTTTTTGGCTGTCACTGGGTGACCTTGTTTTTTGTGTAGTTTCCATGCCCGAGGAAAATGCAGAAGCGATGCCAAAAAATGTTAAACAATGTTAATTTTTGATTAATTAAATTATTCCATAGAGATTAGGAGATAATATTTGAGATCTTGAAAAGAATCGCTCATAATCAAGATGTCTGAAAATAAAACGGGGGTTCGATTTTCGAACGTTTTCGGGGATATTCAATTATGAGTAAACTCTTTCAATTCAAGTCAAAGGAGAGAAAAATACTTCAGGCTTTGGTGGATCTGCTGATTCCCAAGACAGAGAAACTTCCCTTTTGCTGTGAAGATTTACAACTCGTCGATTCTTTGGAGAGATCTCTTCAGTGTTGCCAAGCCACTATGCAACAGTCCTTCAGGCTTGGATTAAAATGGCTGGAGTGGGGGGGGCTGCTTCGATTTTTAAAACCTTTTTTAAAACTTCAGCCTCTTCAGCAAGAAAAAGTTGTCCAATCTTTTTATTATTCTCATTTTTATCCCAAAAAGATCCTTTTCAGACTGCTGGAAGCCAAAATTATCTCTCAATATTACAGCCAAAAAAAGGTAGAAGAGGCCCTGGGTTTTTATCTTAAAAAGCCGCGGATTCCCGCTTCTCCCGCACTTCATTCCGAGAATGTGCTTCTTCATTCGGATAAAGATTTATCCCTCGATTGCGAGGTGTGCGTGATTGGCTCAGGCGCAGGGGCAGCTCCTCTAGCTGCCGAACTGAGTGCCCAGGGTTTGAAAGTGGTGATCCTGGAAGAAGGTGGGCGTTATGATCTGAATGATTTTAAAGAGCCTATTGGAAAGCGCATCAGTCAGATGTGGAGGGAGTCGGGTCTCTTTGCGGCCTTGGGTCTTCCTCCTGTCCTTTTACCTTTTGGACGTAGCGTGGGGGGCACCACGACCATCAACTCCGGGACCTGTTTTCGCCTACCGGATAAAGTGATCCAAAAATGGAATTCCCAATATGACCTGAAAGATATTTCATCCGAGGGTTTGCGGCCTTATTTTGAAAAAATTGAGTCTATCCTGCATGTGACCCCCGTGCCCGAACATCTTTTAGGGAATAGCGCCAGAATCATACAGCGCGGTTTTCAAAAAATGGGCATGCAGGGAAAGCCTCTGCTTCGAAATGTGATTAACTGCGAGGGAAGTGGTGTTTGTACTTTAGGTTGTCCCACGGATGCCAAGCAAAGTGTGCAACTCAACTTCATTCCTCAGGCCCTGCAACAAGGGGCTCGCCTGTTGGCTCAATGTCGAGTGGAAGAAATTGTTCATGAGAAAGGAAAGGTGCGGGAAGTGCGGGCACAATTTGTAGATCCTCTGACGGCTGAAAAAGGGGCCATGGTCAAAGTGAAGGCCAAGGTGTTTGTGCTTGCTGCCGGCAGTATTTTTTCTCCTGTACTGCTCAAAAAATCAAAGTTGAATTTGGCCGAGGTGGGTAAGAATTTAACGCTGCATCCTGCGGGCAAGGCCTTCGCTTTATTTGAAGAGGAAGTGCGGGGTTGGGAAGGAGTACCACAAAGCTACTATTGTGAAGACTACAATGACCAAGGCATCATGTTTGAAGGAATTTTCACTCCTCCCATCGGAGGGCCTTCCATCTTGTTGATGGGGCTTGAGCATAAAACGGTGATGGAGCAATTCGATCATCTGGCCTGTTTTGGTTTCATGATTAGCGATGACACGCGAGGCAGTGTTTATTTGGGCCCCAAAGATTATCCGATGGTTTTGTATAACCTGATAAAAAGCGACGTGAAAAAATTCATTCAGGGTACTCGCCTCTTGTGCAGGCTTTTTTTTGAAGCGGGCGCAAAAGAAGTTTACACGCCCTTCCATCCCATGCCTGTCTTGAAAAGCAGAGCGGACCTGGAAATTTTTGAAAAATTGGAAGTGACAAAAAAGGATATGGAGGTGCTGGCCTTTCATCCCTTGGGCACTTGCCGCATGGGGACAGAGGCGGAAGATTCGGTCGTCAATTCTTTTGGAAAAGTTCACGAGATGGACAATTTGTTCATTAGCGATGGCAGCATCTTTCCCACTTCTCTGGGAGTAAATCCTCAAATGACCATCATGGCTTTTTCGCTGCGGATTGCGGATTATATTAAAAAGAATATTTGAGTTTCACCCTCTCCCTGACCCTCTCCCCTCAAGGGCATAGGTATCTACACATCTTTTGGTATTGCCCCCTCTTAAGCTAAGAGGGGGTTGGGGGAGTTATGGAAAACCTTGCAAAATTCAGGGCTTCTCTAATTTGCAAAATCTTTCATAACCCCTCCTAACCTCCCCTTAGCTTAAGGGGAGGGATCAGCAAGAGTAACAAAATTAGTATCTTGCTGACTTGTGTAGATACCTATGCCTCAAGGGAGAGGGGAAGGTCTTCGTGTCAGCAGAATACAAGAGACAATAATAAGCACAGACCCCATCAGCGAATACAAATCCGGACTTTCTTTAAAGAGAAAGATCCCCCACAAAAAAGAAAATAAAACACCACTATAGTTGATGGGTGCAATTACCCAGGCCTCTTCGTATTTGTAGGCGACGGTTAGAAAAAGTTGTCCCAAGGTGCCCGCTAATCCAGATAAAACAAGCAATATCCAGATGAAGGGAAAAGTAGCGCTAAAATGATGCAGCATCCAGGGGAATGAAAAAACACTGCTCACCGCCGCAAAGTACATGGCCATGGTAAACGAAGAATCGGTGTTGTGCAGTTGTCGAATGGATAGATAAGCCAGCGCCGCCATAAAACCACTCAGCAAACCGGCGACGTAGGCAATGTTCAAATGGCTAAAGACGGGTTTGATAATCAGTACCACCCCCAGCAAGGAGACGGCACTCAGAAAGAGCGAATAAGCGCTGGGCCTCTCACCCAAGAGGAATGCTGAAAGCAGGGCGACAAATATGGGTGAAGTCTGATTCAGAATGGCGGCATCTCCCAAAGGGATTTTGGAGACCGCATAAAAATTCAGGCTTAAGGCCGTAAATCCCGCCAAGGCTCTACCCAAAAGCAATAGAGGATGTTGGCCCACAAAAGAGATTTTATTTTTGAACATGAAAATAGCCAGGATGCTTGCTGTAATAATGGAGCGACAAAAAATTGCCTGACCCACACCCACCCGTTGCAGTGCAATTTTAACAAAGGCACCCATGAAGGAAAAAAAGACGCAAGAAAGCAGCATGCAGAAGATTCCATTTTTGAGCAGTTTGTGTTGGGGAAGGTTCATGTGTGGTTAATCTATTTGTTTTTTACGTAAAATTCATTGCTGGAGTAAATTTTAGAATCATCCTTTAAAGCAAATAGAATACGATATTTGCCCGCTTTCAGATTTTTGGCTTCCAGTTTAAAAGAGGGTTCGAATTCCATTTTTTTTTCATTCTCCCACTTGCCGCGAAAAAAATGTTGAAGTGTTATTTTAAGTGATTGTTCACCCTCTCCCCGGCCCTCCCCCGTCAAAGGGGAGGGAGAAGTATTCCAATGGAGTAAAACTACATCATTCAATAAATATTCATTCTTGTCCGAAGTTAATTGCCACTCTGCTTTGGGCTCTAGCACCCCAATCAACTTGCGTTTACTTTTTTCCGACCCTTCACTCCAAGCGCGTACAGGCCCAGTATCCATGTGCACGAAATCCAAAGGGCCATAATAACCTACGCCCCCCAGTTTTAAAGAGAGTAAATAATCTCTTAGAGTTTCTTCTCTTATTTCATCCAAATGGATATCCAGGGCTTTTCCTTGAGTGTGAAAACTGACCGGGCTGACGTTGTGGCCTGTGTTTTTGAGGCTATTATTGAATTCCCTGGTTCGAAAAGCAGAAATGATTTCGACGGTATCGACTTTAAAATGATCTTGCAGATGATCGGCCAGTCTTAAAATATTGAGGTCGATGGGGGTACTGATCCCGCTGTCACGGGACCTTAAAAAGGTATTTATTTTTTCGAGTGCTTCCGGAATAGGTTCTCCTTGGTCTTCGTATTGAATTTCTAAAAAATCACCCAGATAATAATTGTAGAGGCGTAGTTTCCCATCGTGGGGCAGGGGGGGTGCGTGAGGCATGAGGGGTGAGGCGTAAAGAGAAAGGGGGGGAGTGAGAAGAAGGAAGTGGGAGGAGGGAAGTGAGAAAAGGAAGAAAAATGAGAAGATGAGAAGTCGTAGAGAAATCTGTTTTTTATTGGCTTTCATGGGTGGCTCTGCGTATTTATAAAGAATGAGAAAACTCAAAAAAATAATCATTTCCTTTATTGTTGGAATACTACTTCTCAGTCCGTTGGTATTTTTTCAAGTGAAGTATGGTTTGCTTGAATTTAAATCCATTTTTTTTCTTCGACAACCTTTATGGTACTCCGTTTCTTTGGGTTTGCTCCTTGTCTTGATGGATTTGGTTTTTCCCCCGCTTGAAAAATTTTTGACAGCCACTTTCAGTTTCAAATACCGCTGGGTATTTTTAGAGATATTGCCTCTGATTTTAGCCTATGGGGGTTCGCTTTCAACGCTCATCTATCCCCATCTGCTCTTTTTTATTCTTTCCATTTACGTCGTGGTGCGTCTCGCATTTTTTCATGCGAAATGGGATTGGTTATTTTTTCTGCTGGGAGCGCTCTTTTTTCCCACCCTTGAAATTATGGGGAGCAGCTTCCATCTGTTGCAGTATTCCGATGCGGATTTTTTGGGCATTCCCTACTGGTTGCCTTTACAATGGGGCGTTCTAGCTTTATCCGCCCGTCGTTTTATTGATGTCATCGAAGCGAGAGTGCAATGAAAAATACTATTTCCATTGAAGGCATGCACTGTGCCTCCTGCGTGGGCCGTATCGAAAAAGCCGTTTCGGCTTTGCCAGGTCTCAAAAAAATCAATGTCGATCTCTTGGGTAAAACGGCTCAGGTGGAGTTTGATGAAAATATTTTGGAAGTTTCGACCCTAAGTCATGAAATACAAAAACTGGGTTTTTCTTCGAGTGTGACCCCCATTGAAACAGCAGTGCATCTGAATCCGCAAGGGGGGCATTTAAAAATTTCGCTTGTTTTTTCTTTTATTTTTTTCATTCCTTTAATGCTCTTGGCGATGCCGGATATTTTTCATGGTCTTGATTTTATCGATTTTAAAATCCGTTTTTTGATTCAGTTTGTCCTTTGTACCCTCATCCTCCTTATTTCAGGCAAACGTTTTCTGGGCGGGCTTTTTCGTTTTTTCTTTCGCCTTCAGGCGGATATGGACAGTCTGATTGGCTTGGGAGTTTTCAGTGCTTATCTCTACAGTTCCACTGTATTTTTTCAATCTCTGCGTCATCCTGCTGTGCCTCTTCATGCACTCTCTTTGTATTTTGAATCGGCGGCGGGAGTCACTTGCTTTGTGTTGCTGGGCACTTACCTGGAATCTCTGGCCAAGGCAAAAACACAGACCGCGCTTTTAAAATTGTCTCAACTTCAAATTCCTCAAGCGAGACTCCTGCAGGGCGATAGAGAGCAGTGGGTGGCAGTGGAAGAATTGAGAGTAGGAGATGAAGTATTGATTAAGCCCGGCGAAACCATTCCCGCCGATGGGGAAGTGATCAAAGGCTTAAGCGAAGTGGATGAATCGATGCGTAGTGGAGAACCTCTTCCTTTAGAGAAAACAAAAGGCGATAAGGTATGGGTGGGTTGTCGCAATGGAAATGGTTTTTTACGAATCAAAATTTTAAAAGTAGCCTCAGAGTCCAGCCTCTCTCAAATGATGGCCTGGGTAAAAGAGGCCTTCGCCTCAAAAGCCCCTGTGGCCAAACTGGCGGACAAGGTCTCTGCTATTTTTGTCCCCCTGGTTTTATTTTTAGCCTTAACTGTATTTAGTACTTGGTATTGGTTTTTTCATAAGCCCTTGTCTGTGGCCCTGCTGCATTTTGTCTCCATTTTGGTGGTGGCCTGTCCCTGTGCCCTGGGCCTGGCGACGCCCACTGCTTTGGTGGTGGGGATGGGAAGGGCGGCTCTGGCGGGGATTTTATTCAAGTCGGGTCAGGCGCTCGAGAGTTTGTCTAAAATCAATGCGTTTCTGTTTGATAAAACGGGCACCCTCACTCAAGGTCATCCCTTGTTGCAAAAAGTGATACTTGCCCCCGCTTGTCCTTGGGACAGGGACAAGCTGGTTCAAATTGCGGCAAGCATTGAACAGGCCTCCGAGCACCGTTTGGCAGAGGCCTTTGGCCAGGCGGCCCAGCAAAAGAAGATGGATCTGTTGCCCTTGGAGCAATTTCGATCTTTCCCTGGAAAAGGTCTGATGGCTGCGTTGGAAGGAGAAAACTTTTACTTGGGCAACGAGGCCTTTTTGATAGAACAGGGTTTAGAAATTTCGCTGCTATTAAAAGATCAATTAAAAGATTTTAGTGATTCGAGTTCCATCTGTTTGTATCTTGCCTCCAGCAAGGGCAGTCTGGCTGTTTTTATTTTGCAAGATTTAGTCAAGAAAGATGCCAGGTTATTGTTGCAGAGTTTAATCCTAAAAAATTATGAGGTGGGAATTTTAAGTGGTGACCGCCTGGAGAATACCAAGGAAGTCGCTGTAGATTTGGGCGTAACTCAGGTGTACGCGGGACAAAAGCCTGAAGACAAACTGCATATCATTCAGCAATGGAAAAAATCCTACGGTTGGGTGGCGATGGTGGGAGATGGCTTGAACGATGCCCCCGCTTTGGCGGCTTCGGATTTGGGAATTTCCTTTTCTTCGGGCACCGAAATCGCCCGTGAAGCAGCCGAAGTGGTTTTGATTCGGCCTTCGATGATGGCGCTTTGGGAAGCTATTCTGTTTTCCAAAAAAACTCTTCAGGTGATCCGACAAAATTTATTTTGGGCCTTTATTTACAATTTGCTGCTGATTCCCTTGGCGAGTGGTTTTTTAGACTGCTGGATTCCCTTTCACCTCACTCCCATGGGCGCTTCACTGGCCATGGTCTTCTCCTCGTTGAGCGTGGTGTTGAATAGTTTAAGGTTGAGGAAGATGAAGATTTAACCTTTCCCATATTTGATCTATTTTTTTCTTAATCTCTGTGTCCATTACAATATCCTCCGGCCATTCACGAGTGTAGCCCTCTTCCTTCCACTTACGAGTGGCATCAATGCCCATTTTACTGCCGATGAATTGCTGAGGGGAGGCGTGATCGAGATGATCTACCGGTCCATCCACAAAAGTAATGTCGCGTTTGGCGTCGATGTTATTGGAGACCCGCCAAACCACTTCTTGGATGTCTTGAACATCCACGTCGTGATCCACCACAATAAAGGCCTTGCAGAACATCATCTGGCCCAGACCCCAGAGGGAATGCATGATCTTAAAGGCATGTCCGGGATACTGCTTTTTGATGCTCAGGATGCAGAGATTGTGAAAGCAGGCCTCGGTGGGAAGATTCATGTCCACCACTTCGGGGAAGGTAAGCTGGACCAGAGGGAGAAAGAGTCTTTCCGTCGCCTTGCCTAAAAATTCATCTTCCATGGGCGGGATGCCTACAAGGGTGGTCAAATAGATGGGATTTTTTCGATGCGTGATTTTTGTGATATGGAATTTCGGGAATTTTTCTACCGGGGTGTAGTAACCCGTGTGATCTCCAAAAGGTCCTTCGTCGACCAGTTCTTCCAGTGGGTCGATATAGCCTTCTAAAATAAAATCGGCCGAGGCGGGAACCTGCAGATCGTTCGTCAGACATCGGACTGTCTTGATTCCTTCTCCTTTTAAAAATCCAGCAAACATGAATTCATCCATTTGATCGGGCAGGGGAGCGGTGGCGGCATAGCTGAGGCAGGGGTCTCCTCCAATGGCCACGGCCACAGGAATTTTCTCTTTAAGTTCTTTGTACTTGTTGTAGTGTCTTGAACCCATTTTATGAATCTGCCAGTGCATGGCCGTGCTCTGTTTATCCAAGACCTGCAGGCGATACATCCCGACGTTTCGATGGCCTGTCTCGGGGTCTTTGGTGATGACCATGGGCAAGGTAATGAATTTTCCTCCGTCTTTGGGCCAACATTTCAAAATCGGGAGCCTGGAAAGGTTTACTTCCTCCATCTCCACCTCTTGGCAGGGGGCCGAACCCACCTCTTTGGGCATCATACTTCTCGCGACGTCCATCATTTTTGGAAGGATTTTCAGTTTCTCCCATATCCCTTGGGGGGGCTGAGTTTTTGTTAATTGACGTATCTTTGTCGCCAGTTCTTCGATGTCTCCAACGCCCAAGGCCCAGGCCATTCGCTGCTTCGAGCCATAGGTGTTGATGAGTAGGGGGAACTCCGATCCTTTTACCCTTTCAAAAAGCAGGGCAGGCCCTCCTTTTTTCATGACGCGGTCAGCTATTTCGCTAATTTCCAAAATGGGGTCTATTTCTTCCCGAATTCGAAGCAGTTCGTTTTTTTGTTCGAGAAAATTAACAAATTCTTGCAAGGAGTTGGGCATTTTTTAACCTTTATAAAAAAAATGAGACAGGATGCATTTTTTTAGCAACTTTTTTTAATAATTGCCGACCACTTCCCAATAGAGGTAGAGGGGCCTGCCCCCTAAAACTAATAACAAGTCAAAAATAACCGAGGATTCCAAAATGGCTATTCGAATTCTTCCTGCTGTTTCTCCTTTTTCACTCCCGGAAAGTTCTGTCAATGCGACTTCTTCTGGAGGAGAGCCTGGTTCCCCCCCACGAAATTTAAGTGTGGTTCCCTTGTTGCCGGCAACAACAGTACCGGCCGCTATTGTGGCCAGAAGATTCGCTTCCTCGGGCGAACAGGAAAACTTGAGAGAGTTTACTCGGGACCGCCTCCATTTCATTCACCAAAATCTTCAGGGCAGAGATAGGCAGGAAGCCCTTTTGATGCTTCTCCCCAGTTTGGTTGAATTGGGAGATGAAACAAAAATTACGGAAATCCTTCAAGGTTTTTCGGAAGAGAGTCGAAGCCTGGCTGTGCCACAACAGCTGCAGCTTAGACGCCAATTGGCTGCCGCGCTTGAAGGCACCTCTTATGCCCAAGGCATTTTGCAAAGTGGTTTTGAGCGGATCACTCAAGTTCTGTCGCATCCCTCTCACGATGTGACCGAACGGGCTCAGGAGCTGATGGCAGCCACCCAATTTCTGGCTCATGCGGCGACTGCGCCCCAAGAACTGCAAGCGCAGGTGATAGGCCAGCTGCTGCATTTGCGCGCGGAGCTTTATTCTGCGGCTTCTCTTTTTTCGGTTTCCGCCGAAACTGCTCTCGCTTTTTTACAGGTCGATCAATTTGTTGCTCACAATGAAACCCTGCGGGAGAGCCTGGAAAATAATTATTTGGCCGACATCGATTTTTTGACGGCTCGCAACCTCAGCGAAACTCAAACTCCAAATCATGAAAAAAGTATCAGTGATTTAGCCCATGAGATGGCCACCGCCACGGCTCACACGGTTTTGTCGATTGGAAACTGGGCACGGAATCACCTTAACCCTACTCAACTGGCCGAACGTCGCGCGCAAGTGACGGAACGGCTGACCCAACAACGCCAAAGGGTTGCGGCCATTGCCTTACACACCATCCAACATTCTGGTCACAGTGCCAGTGTGGAAGCGCTTCGAACCTTATCGCTTTCACGGGCTTCACTCTCTGCACAGGGACAAGAAATTTTAAGAACTCTCATTCGAAATTATGCCCAAACGTCTGTGGGTCGAGATCTTTTTCGTAGAGAATTTTCCGGGCTTTCGCGCCAGGCCTACGGCCGTTTGTCGGAGCAAGCGGTGAACGATTTTGAGGCTTATCTTTCTTCGGGGACGGAGGCTCAAAGGCAAGAACGTCTCAGTCAGCTCGATAGCATCTCAGCCGACACTTTCTTCAGACAAACCCTGATCGCTCATCAACTGGCTCCCAATGCGAACAGCAGTCGTTGCTGGTCCACTCAAAGTTTTCAGAATGCCTCACAGGCCCTGCAGATCCTCGCTTCTTTTGGACTTCAAGACGCCGTTCGGGAATTGGGTGCAAGGGTCTCGGAACAGCTGGCGAACAAAACTCCCAATTTGGCGAATGCCCGGCTTTATCGTGAACTGGCCCAAATTTATACCCGCGTTGGAATGAATAGCGAAGCCTTACAGGCCTTGGATAGTCTCGGAGCACTTTGTGCCGCGGCCGGAAATCGTGGCAGGGCAAGGCTTGGTGCCGAAGAGCAACGCGGTCTCACAGAGCTCGCTCAAGTGCTTCCTGTGCTTCGGATGGAAACCCATGAGCTCACGGCAGATCGGCTGGATCAAATTTCGTCCCGACTAGAGGCCATGGTGCTGCAGCATCCCGAAAATCAACTGGCTCACGAACTGCAAACCCAGGTCAATAGCCAGCGTGCCAGCCTGAGATCGGCCACTCTGCTGCGTGTGCTCGATGTTGCACTCAATCATCAAGTCGGGATCCTTGCTTCCGAAGGGGCAGATACAGCGGAAGCCTTGAATGCGGAAAAAGATTTATTCATCCAGGAAATTAGTCGTCTCACTTCAGCCGAGGCAGAACATCGTTTGACGGTAGCTCAGGCGATGCAAACTTTACTGGGCTCTGCGACGGAAACTCGATTTACTCACCTCAGAGAATTTTTTGAGCATTCCGCCGAGGCGCCTGCCTTTAACATCGAAGCCTCCGTCAACCACCTGCTAGGCAACGAAGATAGGGCCTCTGCAACTTCGATAGGACAACTCGTCTTGAATTTCATCAATGCCAATTCGGTCGCTGGTCTCTCTGCCGTGCAGGTGAATGCCAATCTGGAGGCCTTCACCTTAGAGCTCTCTCATTCTCGTTTTAACGCCGCGCAGGTTTCTTTGTCGCTTTGTTCTTTGTTGCAAGAAAATGGGGCCCCAGCCGATCAGGTTTCAGGTCTTCAAGACCTTTTGCGCCACCGTGCCCAAATGAATGGGGTGCTTTCCAGTGCCTCTGAGATGCTGCCCATTCATGGGGAGGCCAGTGTTTGGTCGAATGCCTCTTTCCTTTTGCCTTTCATGTTTGGTGGGCTTTTCTCTGCCCGAATCGGTGCCAGCTTAGGGGGGCGTTTGCTTTGTACCCTGGCGATGAAGGCCGGCGAAGCCGCAGTGTTCGTGGGTCTGGAAACCGCCCTCGGTGCGGCCCAGGCCTATCGTCAAAGCAGGCACGATCCGGCGCATCATCGACTCGCCTTTCAAAATTGGCGTCATGAGAATTTGGGGGCTTATCATCTTTCAAAAAAATATCTGTCGAACCTGGTGATGTTTTTGGCCTGTCATGGGCATGGAGAGCTGTTTGGTTCACGGATTATCAAACCGTTAAGATCAGGTGCCGTGCGTTTGATCGACTCCTCTGCCTTCTCTGCCCTGGCTCAGCGGGGATTGGTGCATTCCGCCGAAGCGGGTTTGGGCAGTGCCAACTTTGTGGGTTCTACTCTGCTTGGATTTTTAACCGCCGACAAAGCGCAAGAAGCCGTAGGTTTGCGAGAACACGAAGAAACCGCCTCCTGGGGAACCTGGCTCGCCGGAAAAGCAATTGAAGCGGGGCAGATGGACCTTGCCGGTCGCATCACTGGGCATCTTCCCGTCTTGGGACCTTTAAAACACCGCTGGGAAGCCATTCACCACATGAAAGAGACTCTGCCTCGATATGGAAATCTTTTTGAGCGATTAAGATTAGACCCTCTTTCTGCGGACGGTGGACGCATTTTGGCGGTGCTGCATGGGATAGAACAGGGAAATGTGCCGGCCTATCGTCAGAATTTGCAGCTGGATATTCATGCGGCCTTAAGCCCTGAAGAAGTCGGTCAAATTTTACGCGAGCGGGTGGCCCTTATTGATGAAGTGTATTCGCGAGAAATGGGGAATCTTCCTCTGACTACTTTTTCTCTGGATGAACGCACACGTATTATCGCTGAAGCGCTGGAATATCAGGCCCGTGGGCATTCGCTGGAAAATTTGATTGAGCAAAGTCATAATTTTCATTTGAGTGAAGAAGAACGGAGCCGATTTTTATCACGCAGCATGAATGGTGGAATTCCTGCGCAATATTTTGCGCAAATGCATGCCTATCTTCAAAATTTTTCTGGCACGGAAGCACGGGAGATTTTTAATCGTTTTGCAAAATCTTTGGTGAGTGGGTCTGCAAGCTTTGTATTACGTGCCACCCAAATTCGTCGTTTGGAAGGTTTTGTGGAACTTTTAAATGCACTCGATGTTTTACACGCGCAAGCTTCTCATCCTGCCCGTCTAGGTGTCGCTCATCGCGAAAGCGTCAGAGTGCCTTCCAAAGCCGATTTGCTGCGCATGGCCTTGAGAGAAAGATTAAGTGCAACGCAGGCTCGGGATCTTTCTGCGCGGCATCAAAGAGATGAAGTGCGTGTGGCCTTCGATGGGGATGCCGTGCATTTTGTGGAGACGGTCTTCCCTTCTCCTCGGGGAGAAGCTACCTCAGGGGCAGAGGAGGGGAGTGTGCAATTGGATGCCAATCCGATTTCCAATTCTGATGCCGTGAATCCCAATTCAGAAGCCCTTACCTCATCCGCCTTACAGGCACCTTCCCCTCAAGGGGAAGGAAAATCTAATTTCCCTCTCCCCTTGAGGGAGAGGGTCAGGGAGAGGGGCGCGTCAGCCGGTCAATTTTTAAAACAATCCTTGGTTTCTGTTGCCTCGGTGGTGGGAGTTTTTGGATTTACCCATTTGATTCAACCCGCTGAGGCCCAGGCGCAAGAGTTGCATCCCGTTGTAGCGGAGACCACTTCTGCCTTGACCCACTTTTTACAAAACGCGGGGCATTTTTTGCTGGCCAGCACTCCAGGGCACTTGGTGACTCTGGCTTTGGTGGGGGGGATCGCACATCTGGTGAATCGTCGTCGCCTGGATCGCAGAAAAGGAAATGCCGATTGGACGCCTGAACAAAGAGAGAGCCAATCCAAGTGGAATAAAATTGAAGCGGGAATTCATACGGGATTGACCATGCTCTCTACCTCAGCGGGTTTGGGAGGAATTATAGGGTTAGTCCCTTCTTTACTCAGTGGCTTCATTCATCCTTTCACAAAAGGTTCTTACCGCAAGTTTGGTTATGCCGCTTTGCTTTTAGGCGTGTCTTCTATTGCCACCAAAACTTTGGTGTTAGGCGAGTCTCTTGTTTCTCAAGTGCCTCATCTCCTCACCTTGGGGGCAGGTCTGGCGGTTGGAGTTTATCGGCATCTGTGGACAGAGCGTCGTTTGGAGAACACGGCCTTGTTGAGCGAATGGAACCATCCCGGAGTGAAGGGCCCTCAAGACTACATGCCTACTCATCCGGAACTCCAAAGCGTAGACGGATATAGGCATACTGTAAATGGAGAGAGTCGATTAAAAGTAGATGATTCCACCTGGCAGCAAGATTCCCTCAGTCGGGCAACTGAAGAGCATATGCTTGGAGACGAACACACCGGGCAATTTTATGAAGCGGTACAATACGATGCCCAGGATGCCTGGCCGAGAGAGTTTGTTCGTTTGGGGGATGTCAAAGATCCCAAATCCCGCCTCTTTCTGGCTGCCAATCATTTTTATAACGAAAAATTGGATGCGCCTGCCCTCACGGCCGCCTTGGAGCAGCTTTGTTCTACCGTGCCAATAAGTAGAATTTATGACGAGGTTCGAGATGCTTTTCCTGGTTTATTGTCTCAAATGTGGGGTGAGAAGGCTTTGCATAGTTTGCGTGCAATCTTGGTGAAAAAATTTAAGATCGAGCACGACGAACGTTTTAACTGGAAAGGCATTCGTACCTTTAACGATTTCTTCACGCGGGCGCTGAAGCTGCCCGAAGGCGGATTGCCGGTTCATCTGGGTCAGGCTCATCACGATGGAGTTTTAGATTGGGTGGCGCGCGGTGAAAACTTGTTGGATACCGGTGTGCGCCTTGCCGGTAAGGCGCCGGTGACAGAAGCAAAACCAAATGGAGATGCCTTTTTAAAATTGCGTGAAGGGTTGGGGGAGAGTACGGCCGCCAAATTTGCAGGCAGGTCGCTCACCGCGATGGCAATTTATCTGTCTCCTAAAGATTATCATCAAACGTTAACCCCTGTTTCCGGAGAAATCGAAAGTGTGGAGCTGATCCCCGGTGTTTTACAGACGGTGGATCCTGCCTTGCGTTTGGAAAATGCGGTGGAGAATCTGGATGGCAGAGAAGGCACTCAATTTCAAAGTAAAAATCATCGAGTAGTGATCACTATTAAAACTCCCAGGCATGGCCGTGTCGCGATGGTTTGCACCTCCGCGGCCCTGGTGTCTAGCTCTCGTGTATTTCCTAAAGTGGGGCAAAAGGTGAATGTGGGTGAACTCATTCATGAATACCGCTGGGGCTCTCACAATACCCTGGTATTCGAAACCGAACACTTTGCTTTGGCGCATGATTTGGTGCCTGGAAACGAGGTATACGTGCGAGGTACCGAGCCACGCCATCCGGATGGAAATTTAAAAAATCCCAATGGCATCACTGAATTGTTTGCCCCGCGTGAGGCTTTGAGGCTGGGAGTGGATGAAACTTATGACCCCGCTGTGCCCTTGAGTGCAGAGAGAATTTCTAGCGTTTTTATCCTACGCGAAGCTTCTCCAAAGGAGCTTCCAGGCTTGTTTGCAGCTGCAAAGGCGGAGATTAATCAAATCGAAGCAAGTCCCCCCATCGTCGAGGGGTGGAATCATTATCAATCGGTCTACCATTGTTTGAGGCTACTGAGTCGCTCTTTAACTTTACCTGAACAGGCCCTAACTGCGTTGTTTAGGGAACTTGCCGTTAAAGTTGAAAATCCTGAAACTTTTCACGAATTAGAAAAACTAGAAGGAACAGAACTCGAGGTTGCCTGCAGTCAATTGCGCGCAGAAGTTTATGCGAAACTCAATGCAAGTGGCGCTGGTTATCGATTTGCGGTGGAGGGTGAAAAAGATCCCTATCCTCATGCCGATCTGCTTGATGGACTTGCCGAACATTTGATTCGTCATCGAATTAGAGAAGAGGCGGCAAAGGCAGCGCAAGCAGCCACTTCAGAACGGGGAGGAGTCTTAAAGGCCTTGCCTGCCATTTTGGCTTTGGGGGCTTCTGCCTTGCTGCGTGCAGGGGATGGCGAAGCTCATCCTTTGCAGTTTGTGGCGCTGCATTCTGCATCGTTTGGTGAGAAGTTGTTAACCTATGGTTTACCTGCTGCTTTAGCGTTAGGATTGCTAGCCCTTGTAGGGCCTCGTTTGCGTGCTCATCAAGCAAGAATGCGACAATTTGAAGCGGGTCAAGTCGCGCTTGCAAAGATCTACGAGGATGCCGCGAGAATGGCGAGATGCATTGCACGAGGAGAGATTGAATGTCACGCTTTCGTGGATTTCCCCGCCTTGGGTGAGTTGCCTACTACTCAAGCGTTGGGAAATCCTTTTGAACATTTGGGTGAGGGGGTTCATCGAAAAATTTATTTGGATATTGAAAGACAAAAACTCACCTACGAATCTAAATCCGGCTATAGGCCAGCAATTGAAATTTGGCGCGAGTCGGGCACTATTTTTGTCCAAGGGCTTGAAGGTAAAGTCTATCATTTTAATGTCATAGAACCTGGCAAAACTTTGGCAGGAGCTAATCCTGCTGAACTGGTCCGCGTGCAAAATCCAGATGGAAGTGTCGAGTTTAAACGGCATTTCCAATTTTCGGTGAAAGTAGGACCCGCAGATATCACTTTTGATGTTGGACCTAGTTTTTCAAGTAAGCAAGGAGCTGGCGTTCCCCAAAGAATTTCCGATATGCCCGCCCCGGCTGTCGCTA
The DNA here is from genome assembly GCA_015233135.1 of Deltaproteobacteria bacterium. Lineage (NCBI taxonomy): Bacteria > Pseudomonadati > Myxococcota > Myxococcia > Deltaproteobacteria bacterium. The sequence goes on along the minus strand of JADFYH010000002.1, from coordinate 46,367 downwards.
CAAGCGATAGAATAAGCTTGAATCCACTATCATCAGCAAGACGTAGAGCTGAGGCATTTGAAATGCAATTGCCCTTGGCGGTTCCAACAGTTGAGGCTTTACCTGAACTTCCTCCCTTGGACCCCTCGTTTGAATTTGAACGTGACCCTAAAAAAAATTATGTGATGGCTGAACCTCCTCCAGAAGCTCTTCGAGGCAAAAGGACGATATTTAATCCACACAATGGCGAGTATGTTGAAGCCGATGAAAGAGTAACGATGATGGCAGCAGCCGAGCGGAGTAGGAATAGCACACAGCTTGAGGACTGTGAACCTACTGAATTAGTGGAGAGGGGTGGAGATGGGATGCCCGTCGTTCGTAGTCTTACGGGTAGCAAAGGCAAAGCTCTTCTGATTGCCCTGAGTGTAGCTTCTAGCCTGGCCTCAGAAAGATTACTCCATTATGCCGCAGAAACTTTTCCGAGTTTGGCCGCAGCGGGGGCTCATTTTTTACATGGAGCCGATGGGGTGCAGGAAGCGGGTCTGCCACTGGCACTTGTGGGTGTTGCGGTGTTTTTAGTTCAGAGGGGGGGCAAGGGTGTCCTTTCTAGAATGGGTGTAAGATTTAAAGCTGCTCATCCTTCAGAGAAATTGTTAACAGGAATTTTCCAAAGTGCGGGTAGGGGGGTGAATGCAGGCGATGAAATCCCTGCGGTTATTCCCCGTATGAACCGGCACAAAGTCCTGCAGTTCCAGCCCCCACCACTGTTCGACAATTAGATTTAATGATGAGTGCTGCAAAAATTCCTGCTCAAAGTCTGGCCTTTTTGAGGGGGCGTTTAGAGGTCCTGGCAAGAATCCCAGATCTAGCGATACGCGAAGCCGCCATGACCCATTTTATGGACATGGTTCATCGCATAGAACAACAAGGGAAAAGCGAAAAACTGAATGCCGTGCTTACCCAGATGCCTGCAGTAGATTATGCGCTGCTGAACGGCAAGGCGCAGAGGTTAAATAATCTTTTGGACACAAGTTCTAATGAACTGGGAAGAGATTTTAGTGAGTGGGCGGTGGCCTCCCCTGTTTTAAGAGGATTGAAGGCTTTAGGGGATGGCGCAGCCATTGACGAAGCTTTGCGACGACTGGATTTCTTTCCTGAAGAACAACGCCAGGCGATGGCTGAAAATCCACACGATTTAAGTGAGCAGGATTATCTTCTGCTTTTATCGGAACCCGGTTTGAGGGATGAGCCCGCCACCCAGCAGCTCAGGGCTGCGGTGGAACATTTTTATACCCAGTTAGAGGCTCTAAAAAATCAAGCCCCCAAGGCGAAAGATAAGGAAAAATCGGCAAAAGAAAACCCCTTGGATGCCTTTGAAAGATGTCTTGTTAAGCTTGAATCTCCCAATGGTTCGACCCCTCCTAATGGAGTAGATTATAAAGCGGAGTTGGCTCTTTTTCAAAAGGCCATGAAGAACTTCTTGGAAAATCCCCTTTTAGCCCGACGTTTGCAAATTGCGAAAATTGAGTTGAATCTTTTGCGCAGGGCCTTGCTGGGCATGCCCGCAAAGCAGGTGGCGGAGCGTCTAAATTCTTTAAAAGAGAATACCGATTCTTTTGCCGTGAGAAGTCAAAGAGGAAAAAACGAAAACGAGGTTCGTACTGAACTTCATCGAAACATCCTTGCCTTGGAAGTTTATGCCAAAGAGATAGAGAAGGCCCGCCGAAAAAATCAAACGAATATTGCGGCCCAGGGTGAGTATGAAAAACGTTTGGAGAGTATTATTGCAAGCCTTGGTTTTGATTTTTGGGATTCTTTTTCTGGGCTCGCAGACACCGCTCAGTTGCCGGAGGCAGCAGCTGCCCTGGCGGATTATGCCGCTGATAAAAGAGGCTTGTTGGAAAAAACCAAGGCAGCTTTTGCTGCGGCACAGGAGGCGAATGATGCCTTTCATGCAGATCACGATGCCTTCAAACAACAAAGTTTTGCAGACGATTTTCAACTGCAACTTTTGCAAATTGAGGGTTATGTCGGTTTAATTCCTGAAGCAGAACAAAAAATAATAGAGGCAAAGATTGCGCGTTATGAGGCGCTTTTGGTTCGTTTCAGGGGAGTTGCTTATGGCCAAGGCAAGGCCGATGGTGTCCATTATAATCGTCTGTTGGAGGCCTCTCTCAAGGCCTTAGAAGAGATTCGTCGGGATCTGAAGAGATCTTTACCCAAGGGGACGCCTCTGGGTGCGGTCAGCCTTCTCTCTGCTCCTTATGTAGATAAGTTAAGCAAGCTACAAGGCATGCGCAAAAGTCCTGCAGAGAGGGGAAAAGCTTATTGGGAAACCGCAAGGGCTTTAGGGCCTTTGTTAAGGGTCTTTCTTCCTCTTATTCCACGCATGAGTAACGCAGAGGCCAATGCGGCCAACCATCGAACTTTTTACAGACTGGCTCAGGCAAAATTACCCAGGATCTTTGAGGCGACGGGAGTGAGTTACCGGGGGCCTTGTGAAGTGGAGCATATTTTATCTCGTGAAGGAAGCATCCATGTCATGAAGCACAGCAGCTGGTGGGATTTTCTTTCTCTCGCGATTTACATCGTTCACATGATGCGTGGGAAGGTGGGTTCCATTTTGGGCAAAGACGGACTCATGAATCTTCTGCCAAAGCCTATTGCGCGAGTCTTAGAGCCCTACATGGTGCCGGTAGGAAGCAGACCCCATGAGTACGATGGCGCGGTGACGCAAGTGGTGCAGATGGCAGCAGAAGGTTATCCTGCAAATGTTTTTGATGAATTGACCATGTCGGTTGATGCAGAACCTCTGGGCTTTTTGGGATTGCTCCCTTATCCTCCCCACTCTTCTGTAATCAGTTTACCGCTGGGGGGAAGGTCTTTTATTATTGCCAGAAGACAAATGGCCCGTACGGGTCGCATGCCTTTGCATGAAGTCTCAATCCCTCTGGGTGCCTGGTCGCGTATGCCAAAGCCGGATGATTTCGGTCTTCACCATCCCGCTCAAGTGATTACGGAAAGCACTGTATTCCCTTCTTTGGCCTTAAGCAGCACAGGCGGGCATTCTGCCGCCAATTGGGTACGAACCCTCTGGCTTCGAATGGGCCTGAATCCTCAAGGCTGGCCTTCCCTGGAGAGGACCTCACACCAAAGGCACATTGTAAATCATAGGGCCCCTTCCAGCAATGACGCTGTGGAAGTGCATTTGAGAACCTTGGCTTGTTATCCCACTGAAACACGAGTTGCAGCGGAGCGTGCGAACCTGGAGGCCCTGCGCGCGGATCATGCTGCAGGTCGTGTGACTGCGGAAGAACTGGCCTTGGCCGAACAAGCCTTTGCAGCCACGCTAGAGTTGCAGCAGCAATTGCAGCCGAAAGGAATAGTTCCGAGAGATCCCCCTGCTGCAGGCAGGGGAAGGGGAATCGCAGGGATTCTTTCGAGTTTCGGTTTGGGGGCGGTGCTGATGTTGCAGGGATGCAATCTGGAAGTCCCCTTGGCTTTGGGAGCGGCTGCCCTTGTGGGGGGTCTATTGGCGCTCATCAGGGGGAACTCTTCTTCGAAGACAGAAGGTACAAAAGCTGTAACCCCATCTCATCCTATCGGTCGTACTCTCAGCGCGGAAGAACTTCCCGAATCGCTTCAAAGCTGGGCAGGCGTTCGGGGTTCAGGATTTGTCTCTCATGAACCCGTGGCGGATTCTCGAGGGCTTGCTCAGGCCATCGTTCAGAATTTGCGAAATACCTTGGGAGAGAACGCCACTCAAATTACGGGCTACGGGTCTTTCCCCTTATTCAGCAAAGGGAAAAACGAGGCGATTCATTTGCGGGATGCCGACAAAAAACCGGATTATATTCTGGTGGTTCGAGATACCAATGAGGCCATTGCCAGCCTGGGAAGGCAGTGGAACTGGAGCCCAGAGAAAATCGCCGAGATGCAGGAGCACGCGCGTTTCAGCCCTGAAGGGGAACATCAGGGTTTTACCTTCTTTAACAGTGATATTCTGGTTCCAGGATTGGGACCTGTGGCCTTCAAATTTTCTTTAGTCAGTGAAGCGGCTTTTTATCATTGCAATGAAAAGGGCAGACCCAATCTGGAATACGCTCAAATTCGTCTCAAAGATCATAACCCCGATTTTGCCCTGCTGCATTCATCCGATCGCGAGCGTTTCCTCACTCACTTGCAGAGAGTTCGTGTGGCGATGTGTGAAGATGCACTCATTTCTTTGGGCAATCGGCAAAGCTTTACGGGGAGAGAATTGGGCGTCGAATTTTTCAACGCCTCTTACCGTCGTGAGGGCTACCGTTTTTGGGAGTGGACTAAAGGCCGAGAATTATTTGAATCGCGTCACAAACTTACGGCCGCATTATTGGTGGAAGCCTATCGCAGCATTGCAGAACGATATTCCTTAAGAATCTTGACTCGTACTGTGGATGGCTCCAGGTATGAACTCGTTTCTCCTACTCAAATTTCTGCCTCAAATATTTATGATATAAAATTTATTAGAACCCGAGATCTTGAGTTGCCTCGCTTATCTAAGATGGAATTTCTGCGATTTCTTTCTCGAGGCTTCTGGTCTTACATCAAACATGGTCTGCCAGGGAATCGCGTAGGGGGCGCGTATTATGTTCAACCGAACGATCAATACGCGGGTAGAAAATACCGTGGTAAACTGAAAGACAGGGCTACAGGTCAATATCGCACGAATATTGGATTGAGAGATTTCAAGGTTTTGATTCAAGGCTGGTTGCTTTCTCATCCCCTTATGAGGCAGATTCCCGGGCTGGGGCCCATCCTGAAATTGATTGGCATGGATACCTGGCGCGTGCCGGTTTATTATCCGGACATGAAGGTGTTTATCAATGAGCTGCATGCGAATACCAGCAGCCCCTTGCACCTGGATAGCGCTGAACACGCTTACCTCAGCCGCTTTTTTGCTTCCGATCCCAAATTATTACACCGACAAAATGCCGCCTTGCTGATGCCCCTGGTGCAAATGATTTCAGAAGAAGAGGGCGTTGCTCGCAGTGCGGCAATTAAACTGCTGGCCCACATCGGGCGGGTGTTACCGCTGCAAGAGGCCTCTATTCGTTCTTTGATGGAGCTGGTCAATCCGCGTGATTTATCTGAGACCTTGTTATCCTCTGCAGCAGCTGCAGCAGAAAGACTTGCGGAGCAGGCTTTGAATGTTTTTCCGTCCATTGAAAAGATTCAAGATTTTGAGAGAAGAACTTTGGAGGCAACAGATCTTAGGCAAAGAGACCAATGGCAGAAAAATCTCGATTTATGCACTTCTCAACGCCTGAGTTTGCGGCTGCTCGAATTGGATTCCCGCCTGAAACAGGAGCTGGGGCAGAACACGGCCTTAAGGCCCGAAGTTCGAAAAAGTCTGAGACGCTTCCAGCGCATTATTCAATCCAATCAAAGATTGCTCACGAGTGTACGAGAAAAATTGGCTCGCAATGAGGCACTCAATTTGGCCGAGCAAAGTTTTCTGCGAAAGGCCGGTGCTGTTTTGGCAGGTCGTCAAAACATCGAAGGCCGCGATCACATCCTCGAACAACTCGATTGGTATTTCAGAACACAGGATGAAGGTTCCGATTTCAACCGAGGTCTAGTGGAAAAACAGGATGCCTACTACGCATTGATTGAAGGCTGGAACGAGAGAAGAAAAAATCCTGCCAATCCTGAAGCCAGACAACTTCATCCCAGTGAAGACCCTCGCTTTGAGCAGTGTTACAACGACTATCGCATTGCCGTGGAAACCTTGCTCAACCTGAATGGAATCTTGCCTGAGAGTTTTGAGGGGGATTTGTTTAGAGACATCGTGTTTAGGCGAGAAGGGGATACGACGATCATCGAACCTCGCGGATGGAAGCCCAGCAATGAGTTCAGCGTGAGACGCCTGGCGCGTTTTTTCTGGACGGACACCTTTAGGGGTTCAGCGGGTGCGGCTTATAGAACGATTGGTTTGGTGGCTCCAGAGCACCATCAACGGCTTTACAATATGGTGCATACCACCTGGATGTATAGAGGTCTTGCTAGAATCAATACCAGGGTAGTGCTTCATGGCACAGAAAAATTGGTGGAGGCAACACGCCCTGCGGTCATACTTCCCACCCATGACTCTGGTCTGGAATTTTCTGCGGTTTTAGGCATACTCCACGACTACAACTTTTTTGCCTATTATCTGGCCGATGAAAAGTTCTTACGTCCCCCCCTTAGTTGGTTACTGAGGGGGATGAGAGAGATGGGGCATTTTTTCGTGAATCGAAAGAATCGTGCCGAGGCTTTAAAATCAATGGTTGCAGCGGGGCACGAAATAGGCAGTAGCAATAAGTCTCTGATCGCTTTTCCAGGCGCGACGCGAAATCCCATTCGTTACAATGAGAAGAGTGAGCGGGAGGAAGGTCCTATTTACGGGGCTAAGTCCGGAGCTCTGGCAACATTGGATGCAGCCAATGAACATCGTCCTACTGTAGGCATTCCGATGGGATCAATTGGAGGGGGAATTATTTATTCCAAAGAAACCTTCAAGTCTTTAGCGAAAGGCGCAGCGGTTGGCCGAGAATATCATGTCCATTTTGGTGACCCTATTCAACCCGAAGACTTACAAGGTCCAAACGGTGAAACGACGGATGAAGCCCGTCGCCATGCCTTTACAGCGGAGATTGATCGCCAGTTCCATGACCTGACAGGCCGGCCCATCGCGGCTCCGGCGGCGAGTAAAGATAAAAAGGCGAGTAAGAAAGGTAATGGTGGAGGAGGAATGCCCCCTTCAGCAGGCATCTCCGGTCTTTCGGTTTTGGCCTTAGGGGCCATGGGTTCTATTTTGACCAGTTTTACCAACACCGAAAGTTTGGGCCTAAAGGCCTTGGGTTTGGGAATTTTTGTCTCAGTAGCCGGAAAAGAAGTTTGCGATCATTCCTTCTGGCCCAAACTGCGGCAGAGTTTTGTAAATAATGCCCGGGCAAGAGGGGTGGATGTTTCCAAGGTAGATGTTTCTGGCCAGGCCTTGGCCCCGTTGGTGGATATTTTGCGGCAGGGGGGGGTGGATTTTAGAAAAAATCGAAAGATCCTGATTCCCAACGCCTTGACTGCCTCTGCCATTGTTTCAGCCCTGGGTGCATGCGCGGCGAGTATTGCGCATAGTCCCCTCTTAACTTCATTGGGTCTGGGTTTAGCGCCTTTGCTGGATGGGATTGATGGCACTGTGGCTCGAAAAATTGGTGCAAGCTCGCGTACAGGAGAATGGGCGGACGATTTTGCAGACAATGTCGTGAATGGCGCTATCGTAGGCACCCTGGCCGCCGCACATTTGGCCAATTTGGGTTATCCCATTTTGGGAGTGATGGTAGCTGGGGCCTTTACTTTGGGGATACGCCTGCGTTTGAGTGTGTTCAGACTGATTTCAGATAATCCTTCTTTAAAACCTAAGGAAGACGCCTTGGGGAACCCTCATTATCCCCCCACTTATTCAGCGGAGGGTAAGGAAATTTCCAGAGGATTTTTAGGGGTTGCCTCGCCGGTAGCGGCGATGTCGGTTTTAGGCCTTTATAACAGTGTGCAAAATTCTCCTTATCTCTTTTTTGGGGGCTGTATGCTGACGGCATTTTCTTTGGATGATTGGATGGCCCGAGGCAAACTTGGCAAGGCCCTTTCCTTTAGGAGGGCTGCGGCCTACGCTTTGCCGGGAGGAGCTTTGTCGGTTTATCACTTACTCACGGATACTCCTCTGGATACCTTGCATGCCGTGGTGGATATGGGTTCCAGCGCGGTGGCTTCCTTCACCACGGCCTATATTGCAGAACCTTATGCGAAGGCAGCTTGGAGAGGATTGAGAAAACTTATTTCCAAAAGACTTCCAAGTCCTATGAATGGATTTGGGGAATAGTTTTTCTCAGAAAGGAAATCTTCTATGGAAGAAATAGAAATCCCCACCGAACATCTGCACGAAGAAATGCAGCATCAAGCGGAAGAAGTCTACAAGTCGAAAGAAAAATGGATCTTGGGAGTTGCTCTGAGTTCCGCACTGTTGGCCGTGTTTGCTGCGATTAGTTCGCTCATGGCGGGGCATTATGCGAATGAGGCGATGATTCTGCAGATGAAGTCTTCGGACCAATGGGCCTTTTACCAGGCAAAAGATACTCGAATTGCCATCTTGCAAACCAAACAGGATTTATTGGCCGGTCTTAGGTCTCCTCCGCAAGAGGAAGTAAAAAAGCTTCAAGAATATCAAAATGAAAAAGAAGCGATTCGTCATGAAGCTGAAAAAACAGGAAAAGAGTCTGATGTTTCTTTCAAAATCCATAATCGGCTGGCAAGGTCGGTCACTCTTTTTCAGATTGCCATCGCCATTGGAGCCATCTCGGCCCTTACCAAGAAAAAGCCATTTTGGCTGTTCAGTATTGTTTTTGGGATAGGGGGGATTTATTTTTTATTCAGATCTGTTTTCTAGTGATGATGCAAATTACAAAACGGCATGTGGGGATGGGAATTACTTCCCATCAGAGGCAGGAGTTTTACAGCCAAAGTGAATAATCCGATGCCCAGCAACAGCAGCGCGGAAATTTTGGGAGATTTTTTTTGCAGGGGAATGAACAAGGTTTGCAGCAGATAGGGAGTAAGGCTCATGGCGGGTAAGGTGCCCAGCCAGAAAATAAATAAAAAGAGGGCGCCATAAATTAAACTCTGAGTGGCAATGGCTCCCAGTACGAAAGAATACAGCCAGGCACAGGGGAGGAAAACCGAAAGTAGTCCGGTGACTCCTGCCTCATAAATGAAAAAACTGTTTTTCTGTTCGGGAGAAAAAAAACGGGCAGCAGAGGCTTGGTAGAACTTTGCAAGAAAAGCGGGCATTTTAAAAAAATGGTTTTCACCTCTCCACGATCGAAAGGCCAGATAAAAAAAACTCAAGGCGAGCAGACAGGCACTGAGCAAGGCAATATAAATATTCCATTTTGAATTTAACAGTTTTTCTCCCAACAGGCCCGAAATAGCGCCCAGCCCCAGATAACCGAGCAATCTTCCCAGATGATAAAAACAAAGTGAAATTTTGTTGCGAGAGACCAGCGTCACCAAGCCTCCGCACATGCTTGCGCAATGCATGCTTCCGGCAAGACTGCTTATCAGAATAGCGAGGGGGACAAAGGTTTTAAAAGTCAGTTCAGTAGAGTTCATTGAAAAGGTCCCATCAAAGTAACATCCTTCCGTTGAATTTTAAATTCCGAATCTTCTTTTTCAGGTCGGAGTAAAATTTGAATTGAATTCACTTGGCTCATCAAAAGGGTTTTTGGAAATTTGATAAAAAAATCTGTTTTGGTATTGATTCCCGCTTCAATCAAAACCGGATTTGAGACCGTGATTAATTCTATTCCTTTTTCCTTCCAGCCCTCTGCCAAGTCCAAATTTATTTTTATGGGGTGAAAACTCTCGTTTGAAAAGTTGATACGGAAATGATTGATGATCAGGCTTTTCCCATTTTCCTCTATTTGCTGATAGGGAGTTTCCTTGGCTCGGAGCAACATGGCATTGAGAGTTTCTCTGCGACTGAGGGTGTATGCAAATGCACTCAGCAAACCCAATAGTAAAAGCACATAGACAAGAGTGCGTGGTCGTATCCATGGAATGGGTTTAGAGTTTTTCAAACGACTGATACTGTCGTAGCGAATTAAACCTTTGGGTCGTTCTATTTTCAGCATGACCTCATCACAGGCGTCGATACAAGCCGTACAGGCCACGCATTCCAACTGTAAGCCCCTGCGTATGTCAATTCCTGTGGGGCAAACCTGTACACAACGATAACAGTTGATGCAGTCTCCTTCTTTTTCTGCGGACTGACCCCGTCTGGGTTCGCCCCGCTTCTCATCATAAGCCACCGAGATGGAATGAGAATCCATGAACACCGATTGAAAGCGGCCGTAAGGACAGGCGATGACACAAAATTGTTCGCGGAACCATCCAAAATCAAAAAGGACAATTCCCGTGCTAATAGCCATCACCAAAAATGGGGTAAAATTTTCACTGGGGGAGCTTCTCATCATTTGGAGTAATTCATCGCTGCCTACAAAGTAGGCCAAAAAACTGTGTGCAAGGAGTAGTGAAGCCAACAAAAACAGAAACCATTTTATACTTTTTTTGAAAAGTTTTTGGAGGCTGAAGGGGCCTTCATCCCTCTGTTTGCGCGAGACAGAATCTCCTTCAACCCAGCGTTCTATTCGACGGAAAACCCCCTCAATAAAAACAGTTTGAGGACAAGCCCAGCCACACCAGACACGACCCAACAGACAGGTTAAAAGGGCAAGGCCTAGAAAAAGGGTGGCAAAGACAAAAAAAAGCATGGGGGCATCGTGAGCCCAGAAGGTGAGCCCAAAAATGGCAAAGCGGCGATGGGGAATATCCAGCAAGAGCAGCGGGTGGCCCTGAATTTTTATCCAGGGTAAAGCAAGAAAGAACACTATCAAAAAAGCATGGAGACGAGTTCTCCATTTTTGAAAAACCCCTTTTACCTCCGCTGGATACAAATAGACGCGGTTCCCTTTTTCGTCGGTAGTGCTGAGGCGATCTGGAGGAAGGTCTTTGGGGTTGAGGGAGCCCATAAATTTACTCCTCCACTTTTTCTCCCTGCGGGGCCTTGGGATTTGCAGGATTGGAGCCTTTCAAAGACTTTACATATACCACCACCTGATTGAGCTCATCGGGTTTTAATATTGCCCCCCAAGTGGGCATCCCTTTTTCTTTTACTCCTTCTGAAACTACCTTGAGGATATCCGATAATTTTCCTTTTCCATGGATCCAATACTCATCGGTTAAATTTGGGCCAATAATTCCCTGTCCTTGAGCGCCATGACAGGGGCTACAATTTTTTTCAAAAACCGCTTTTCCTTGAGCCACCTGTTTTGTATCGGCTAGCAAGGCTTCCAGTTTTTTTTCATCGATGGGCCCTTCTTTGGGGCGGCTGGCCAGAATTTTTAAATTATTCTCCGCTTTTGCCCGATCAAATTCTTCTTTCAAAGTTCGACCATTTCCTAGAAAATAATAATTCATGTAAAAAATCGCAAAAATAATGGCCAGATAAAAACCGGCGAGCCACCACCTGGGTAAAGGATTGTCCAGTTCCTTGATTCCATCGTATTCGTGATCGAGGAGCAATTTATCTTCTTGATTTTTTTTTGGATCATCCATTTTAGGCTCCAAATCTATTCTAAGGGAAGCTTGGCCAACTTTTGATAGAAATCTTTTGTGTCCTTCCGATAGACCCAAAAGAGGGCCGCGAGGAAGAGGAATAAAAAAATCAGCATTCCCACACAAGGAAGCCAGGTCAGAGGAAAGTGAGAGAGCGTTTCGCGGATCATAAATTGCCTCCTGGTTTGCCTAAGCGTTGAAGGTAGGCGATGAGGGCGATAATTTCTTTGTCTTGCATATTTTTTTCTCCTCCCTGATTTTCCAGCCCCAGCGCAATCTTCGAGGCCTGACTTTGCGCATCTTCTTTCGCATTTTTAATTTCTTCTTCCGAATAGGGCACACCCATTGATTTCATAACTTCCAGTTTTTTAGTCAGGATGTCTTCGTCAATTTTCTGCGAGTAAAGCCAGGGGTAGATAGGCATAATAGAACCTTGCGTGACCGCACGCGGATCTCTCATGTGCCTGTAATGCCACAGGTCAGGATATTTTGTTCCGACACGGGCGAGGTCGGGTCCTGTGCGTTTCGAACCCCATTGAAAGGGATGATCATAAGCGGATTCTGCAGGTTCAGAGGCTTTTCCGTAGCGCAATTCTTCGTGTACCAAGGGTCGAATCATTTGGGAGTGGCAAAGATAACAACCCTCTCGAATGTAGAGATCTCGCCCGGCAAGTTCCAGAGCGGTGTAGGGTTTTACAGGAGTGGACGCGTCCACCATTTGATTGGCCATTAAGGTGGGAACCAATTCAATAAGGGTTCCCACCAGAATTGCTGCGACAGTCAGTATGGCAAAGATGGAGGGCAGGCCTTCTAACATGCGGTGAGGCTCTTCCTCAAATACCTCCGGAGCCGTTCGGCTTGAGAGCGCATAAGCGGTATGAACTTCTTCGCTTTGATCGGCAGGAGCTGCTGCAATCGTTTTGCGAAAATTATAGAGCATGAGGATGTAACCGAAGAGGTACAGCATTCCACCAAAGGCCCGCACCCAATAAAGGGGTGTAATGCGAATGACCGTTTCAACAAAATCCGGATAAACCAGGTGCCCTGTGCCATCCACCGCACCCAGCATTAAGCCCTGGGTAATACCAGACGTCCACATTGACAAGAGATAGAGGATGATTCCCAGAGTCCCAAACCAGAAATGATAGTTGGCCAGTTTGACGCTGTAAAGTTTTGTCTTCCAGAGTTTGGGAACCAGATAATAAAACATCCCCGAAATTAAAAAAGCGTTCCACCCCAGGGTGCCGGCATGGACGTGGCCGATAATCCAATCGGTATAATGAGCCAGCGAGTTGACCGATTTGATTGAAAGCAGAGGCCCTTCAAAGGTGGCCATTCCGTAGAAGGTCACCGCTGCTGCCAGAAATTTTAAAACCGGATCGGTGCGTACTCTATCCCAGGCTCCACGCAGGGTGAGTAGGCCATTGATCATCCCTCCCCAGCTGGGGGCCCAAAGCATGATTGAGAAAACCATTCCCAAAGTTTGAGCCCATTCCGGCAAAGCCGTATAGAGCAGGTGATGGGGGCCTGCCCAGATATAGATAAAAACCAGGGACCAAAAATGCAAAATAGACAGTCGATAGGAATAGACAGGACGATGGACGCCCTTGGGGATGTAATAATACATCAGGCCCAAAAAGGGTGTGGTGAGAACAAAGGCCACCGCATTGTGCCCATACCACCATTGTACCAGGGCATCCTGCACGCCTGCGTAGATGGAATAGCTTTTAAAGAAACTGACCGGGATCTCGGCCGAATTAACAACATGCAAAACGGCAACCGTGACGATGGTGGCGATGTAAAACCAGAGGGCCACGTAGAGATGTCTTTCGCGTCGTTTGAAAAGTGTCCCAAAAAAATTCACTGCAAAGACGACCCAGACTACCGTGATGGCAATATCAATGGGCCATTCCAGCTCCGCATATTCTTTTCCGGCTGTGAGTCCCAAAGGAAGAGTGATTGCGGCAGAGACAATGATGAGTTGCCATCCCCAAAAATGGATTTTGCTCAAGGTGTCGGAGAACATTCGTGCCTTTAAAAGACGTTGCGTGGAGTGATAAATCCCCGCGAAGATTCCGTTTCCCGCAAAAGCAAAAATGGCCGCATTGGTGTGCAGAGGTCTCAGTCTGCCAAAGCTGATCCATTGAAGGCCTAGGCTGATTTTCCAGTGAGCGAGTTCCAGGGCTGCAAAGATTCCGGCCAGCATGGCCACAAAACCCCAAACCAGGGTGGCAAGGATGAAAAATTTTACGATGTGATCGTCGTAACTGAAACTTTCTAATTTTTGATTGGAACTAGTTTCTGACATTTTTTTTCCTTTATGCTCCCCTCTCCCTTGAGGGGAGAGGGTTAGGGAGAGGGTATTATTTTTCATCTTCTAGCAAAATTCGATAAGCAGGAGTTTCCAGATCTTCATATTGTCCATTGGCGGTGCACCAGACAAAAAGAGTGACAAAGGCGAACGAAAGCGCCAACGCCAAAGGGACCAAGAGGTAAATGATATTCATGTTGTTGCTCCAAATCTTCCAAAGGTTCTCAGTTTCTTGGTTCCCCACAATGAGGAACTTAAGACACTGAGTGAACTCACGGGCATCAGCACTGCTGCCACCAGGGGATGGATGTAACCCAAAGCAGAGAGTGTGGCTCCTAGCAAATTATAAAAAAGGGAGAAAGCAAAATTGCGGTGAATCACCTGCAAGGTGTCTCGTGCAATTTGAACTAATTCAATGAGAGGTTTTAAGCCAGGACGGGTAAGATAAACGTCGGCGGCTCTCAGGCTGACTTCCATACTGCCGTGCACGGCAATTCCCACATAAGCGGAAGAAAGTGCCAAAGAATCATTGGCCCCATCTCCTACCATGATTGCACGGGGAAAATTTTGTAGAAATTCTTTTTTTGCTTCGGGACTGGCCAGAGGCATTTGATGAGCAGGAAGAATATCCAGCAACTCTCCCACTTTTTTTACGGTTTCTTCAGTGTCACCCGAGAGGATGTGTGGCTCTAAACCCAAGCTGCGCAGCTTTTCCAGGCAGGCCGCAGAATCGGAGCGAATCGTATCTCCCAGAATCGCCTGGGCGACAAGTTCCCCGTTGCGCCATACACCAAGGTGATTTCCAAGCTTGGCTGCCGAAAAATTTTTGTTATTTTGTTTGGAGTGGATTTCATAAAAAACTCCATTCACTTTTCCGGAGACGCCTTGGCCCAGAATTTCTTTGAATTCTGTTACTGGAAGAACTTCAAGCTTTTGATTGGTCTGCAGGTGACGTACTAAGGCTTGGGCAATAGGATGTTTGGAACGAAGCTCCAACGAATAAACTGCCTGTGGGATGGAGGCTCCTTGTTCTGCCTTTTCCATCCACTGAAGCAGCTCAAAATCGCCTTCGGTTAAAGTGCCCGTTTTATCCAGAAGCAGTGAGCGGGCTTGAGTGAGTTTTTCTAAGATGTCAGAACCTTTAATCAGAATGCCTTGGCGTGCGGCTCGTTTCAGGGTGATGCTGAGTGCTAGAGGCGTTGCAAAGGCCAGGGTGCAAGGACAGGTGACAATCACCAGGGTGAGCGCTCGACTGAATGCTGCCTCGGGGGAGCTTTGAAAGAAGTAGAGAAAAAGTGCCGCCGCTGCTGCCAAGACGCCCCAGATAAACACTCTGGATAAACGGTCGGCAAATTGCACCACCGGGGCTTTTTGCAGATGACCGGATTCAATCTCTTTTAAAAGCAGACCTAATCGGCTGATGGAACCCGCAGCGGTGACTTCAATTTCAAGGGCTTCACTTAAATTCACGGTCCCCGAATAAACTCTCTCGCCCTCTTGTACTCTTACTGGTTCGGATTCTCCGGTCAGTAAGGCGTTGTTGAGAATACTGACTCCCTTTCGGACCACTCCGTCTGCCGGAATCACTTCATTTTCCAAAACGCGAATATAATCTCCCGCTTTTAAAATAGAAGCAGAAATTTCTTCAAAGACTTGAGTGTCGCGATTGAAGCGCTTCGCCTGAGAGGCAGAAAGAAAGTGTAAGAGATGTGAAGACGAAAATACATTTTGCTGAATTCGTTTTAAGACATAACGGCTGATGAGTAAGAGAAAAACCAGGGCAGAAAGAGAATCGAAATAAATGAGCGGAGAGCCTCGCAAAAGATTCGCGATGCTGGCGAGGGCGCCCAATAGCACGGCCATCACAATGGGAACATCAATCGAAAGAGTGCGGGTTTTTAAAGCCGCATACGAGCTTTGATAAAAGGGGATGGCGCAATAAAAAATTACCGGCAAAAAAAGCAAAAGAGACATCCATTGAAACAAGCGTCCTGCGTTGCCTTGAGCTCCTCCATAGAGAGAAACGGCCATCAGCATGATGTTGCCGGTACAGCCGCCGGCCACTCCCAAACGAATCAGCAAAGACTGGTTTTCCCTCTTTTGAAGTTTGAGGCCATCTTCTTCCTGTTTTAACGGGTGAGGCTTATAACCAAAACTGGAAAGGGTTTGAGCTACGTTGGCAAAAGATCCTTTGAGATTCAAGGTAATCGTTGCGATCGATTTCCCCAAATCGAGCTGGGCCGATTTTACGTCGAGTAGAAATTCCGGCAGTTTTTCAATCAACCACAGACAGGCAACGCAATGAACTCCCTCGAGATAAAATTCCATTTTCAGATTGGCATGAGGGGAAAGATTGGCATAGTGCTGGAGGAATTCGGCATTGTCCAGATAGGAGAAGTTTTCTGGATTGGAGGCTGCCGGAAGAGCCGATCGTATCCAGGGGCTTTGCTTTTTAATTTCATAGTAATGCCCCAGACCCTTTTTTTGCAGCAACTGATAAACCGTTGCACAGCCCGCACAACAAAAAAAAGCTTCCGTTTTGCTGGCCTTTTCCAGCGATCTGTGAAAAATCGGATTTCCACAATGGGTACAAGAGTGTGACGTCTGAGCCTGCAACGACTCTGTTAAGTTTTGTTTGAGGCTTGTGTTCATGGGGGCTTTCCTGATTTCAATCCACCTCCCCAGCTAGATCAGGATCTGGGGGGGGGTGCAAGAAATTTTGTGCCAAAGGATTTTGTATTGTTCTGATTTCAATGAGGTGAAAAATATGAAACGTTTCATTTTCCATTTTTCTTCGGAAAAAAGCCTGGCCGAATCGTTACTCAAAAACGCTGAAGTGATTTTAGTCTGCAGTCTCAATCTTCCCGATTCAAAACCCGCATCGCCGAAAATTGCTCGGTGAAATTTATTCGATTTCCACTCAGCTACTTCATGCGGCCCCTTTGCTTTCGAAATTCACTGCAAAATTCCCAATCCATTTGAATTTGACATTGCATTTTTAAGGAGTTCATTCCGAATAAATTGCATTTATTCGGAGTAGTGTCCGGATAAATTTAGATGCTAAATGTTGTTGGTTATGCACGTGCAGCATGTAACTTTAACCCCAGAGCCCCTATCACTTTGAGGATGGTATCAAAACCAGGACTACGTTCACCAGAGAGGGCTTTGTAAAGGCTTTCACGTGATAGACCGGCATCACTCGCAACCTTTGTCATGCCCTTGGCACGAGCGATATCTCCCAGGGCTTTGGCGATGAATGCTGCGTCACCATTGGCCTCTTCCAGACATGCTTCTAAGTAGGCAGCCATTTCCTCCGAGGTTCTCAAGTGTTCCGCGACGTCGTAACGAGTAGTATTTGTTTTTTTCATGGTGTTTCCTACAAATGATTTGCGAGGTGTAATGCGTTTTTGATGTCAGCGGCCTGTGTTTTTTTATCGCCTCCCGCCAGCAAAATCACTGTCTCGTTTCCTCGTTTAGTAAAATAAACCCGATAACCAGGCCCATAATCGATGCGCAATTCTGAAACACCTTTTCCCACTGCTTTTACATCACCTGCGTTACCTGCCGCCAAGCGTTCAATACGCACCTGAACCCGCGCACGTCCACGAATGTCACGCAAGCCGTCTAGCCACTTAGTAAAAGTTTCAGTTTTGCGAATTCCCATCGTAACGGAATAGTAGTCAGGTGGATACACTTTGTCAATATTCGAATGGTCTACACCGTTCACGGAAATTCCCAATCCATTTGAATTTGACATTGCATTTTTAAGGAGTTCATTCCGAATAAATTAAAGCGAGAAATCTTACTCCTCCTCATCCTCTCCATCATCCTGCGCGGTGATGTCGTATTTCTTGAGCAGATTTTTCAGATGTTTCCGGTCGATTTGTGCTTCGCGGGAGGCACGGGAGACATTGAAACTGTTGCGTTTGATCAGATCTACCAAATAATCTTTTTCAAAATTCTCCACTATTTTTTGCTTCGCTTCTTTAAACGGAAGAGAGGTGTCGATACGCATCCTTTCGGTGGGTTCGACATTGAATTCAATTTCCTGAAAAACGTTGCTGAGGTGTTGAGCGTCGATGCTGTTGCCGTCTACCAGAGAAATGGTGCGCTCCAAAATATTGGTGAGCTCGCGCACATTGCCGGGCCACTGATAGCGTTGTAAATTTTTTATGGCGTCGTCTTCAACACGTGTGACTTTGAGGCTGCCGTCGGGTAAGCGGTTGTAGCGGCCATGGGCCAGGAACTTCTCGAGGATGAGGGGGATGTCTTCGCTGCGTTCGCGAAGGGGAGGGAGGTTCACCTTCACTACAGAGAGGCGATAATACAAATCTTGTCTGAAGCGCTTGGTTTCTACCTCATCTTTGAGCGAACGATTGGTGGCGGAAATCAGTCTCACATCTACCTTAATGGGCTCGCTGGAGCCTACACGGCGCACCTCGCGTTGTTCAAGGGCGCGAAGGAGTTTGGGTTGGAGGTCTAAGGCCAGCTCTCCGATTTCGTCCAGAAAAATTGTGCCTCCATTGGCACATTCAAAGGCCCCTTTTCTGTCTTTGATGGCGCCGGTGAAAGATCCTTTCATGTGGCCGAAGAGCTCGGATTCAATCAGGTTGGGCGCTACCGCCGAACAGTCGAAGACGATAAAGGGTTTGTCTTTACGAAGCGAATAATCGTGGATGGCCCGAGCGACGAGTTCTTTGCCTGTGCCGGTTTCTCCTTCGATAATTACTGTGGCTAAGGTAGGTGCAATTTTTTCGCAGAGTCCAAAGATCTGTCGCATCTTTTTGGATTTGCCTACCATCTCACCCAAACTGGTTCGAGGCGAAGGTTCCATTTGCACTTTTTCGTCAAAGGCCTGAAATTCAATTTTGGTATTGCCCAAGGCAATCATGTCGCCGGGAGAAAGGTAGGCCTCCTTGACGCGCATCCCATTGATGGTGGTGCCATTGGTGGAATCGAGATCCTTCAATAAAAAACTATCCGACTTTTGTTCTATCTGCAGGTGATGACGCGAGACGGTGTTGTCTGTTAAGATAAAATCGTTATCCTCTTTTTTGCCGATGCGAATGGGCTTTCTTCCCAAATCCATTTTCTTGCTGCGGTCTGGCCCTTCAGCAACTTTAATAATGCATTTGCGGAAAGAGATCACTTCGCGGCTATCGTCCCCGTGCAGTAAAAGGGTGCTGCCGTCTGTTTCTTGATTTTTGTGCTCGTCCATGACGATTACTTCTCCTTCAATTTTGCAAAAATAGATTCTTTGTCATCGTTGATGGTGATGCTTCCCGACCACCCCTCATAGCCGTCCAATTCTAATCTTACTTTATAGGTCTGACCTTTTTTGGCGTTAGGAATGCTGAGTGGTGTGTGTTTGCCGGTGGCTGCGCTGTTCAAAAAAACTGCGGCTCCTTCGGGGTCTGAACCAATGGTCAATTTAGAGGTTTCATTAGGTGAACAATTGATAGTGCCCAAAGAACGTGTTTCTCCTGCCTTGAGTGTGACCGTGTGGCTTTGCTTGCAAATCATGACATCTACTACGGTGCCAGCTTTTGCTTTAAAAGTGCCCGGTGCGTTGCCTTTGTGAATTCCATCAATCAAGACATCCGCACCCGGGGGATTGGAGGCTACTTGGATGGAAGCAAAATCTCCGGGGGCTTTTTCTATGGGCTTTTCAACAGGTTTCTCTACCGGTTTTTCTATCGGTTTCTCCACAGGTTTTTCGACTGGTTTTTCCACGGGTTTAGTGGCACCACATTTAGGCGAATCGGCTCCATATTTTTCAATACATTTTCTCTTTTCATCTTCCAGTTTCTTTTTTAATTCTTCCGCTTTTTTTCTATCTTCGTCTTCTTTCTTTTTTATCTCTTCCAAACTTAAAAATTTGTTAGAAAAAGACTCTGTCTTTTCTGATTTAATATCGAAATTTTTTGAAAAATCTTGGTAGCCCTCTTTGCTGAGCCGGATGGCAAAGGTTTTCCCAAGTTCCAATTTTTCCACGGTGCTTGGAGTCGTTAATCCGATATCTTTGCTATTTACAAAAATTTTAAATCCGGGCGGCGTAGTTTTGAGCTCAACGCTACCATATTTAATAGCCTCTAAGGTCTTATCATATTTAATCGGTTCGATTGCATAGACCGTGATGGGTTCTTCAATAGGGCGAAAGCCATCTTTTTCAATTCGAATTCTATAAGTTTTGTTCAATTCCAAATCCCCAATTTGAGTGGGGGAGGGATTCGGAAATTCTTTTCCATCCAAAAAGAGTTTGGCGCCATCAGGTTTGGTGCTTACCGCAATAGTTCCGGTGGGAACTGCTTCTAGGGGGCCTTCAATCTGCAGAGGCTGATTAGAGGTAAGGGTGACGGTTCGGGACCATTCTCTAAATTTTTCTTTTTTAAGAGTTATTTTTTGGGAAAAATTCAGTTCAATATTTTGCAAGGTGGCGGGAGTGAGCAAATTTGTATCTTTGTCATTTAAAAGAATCTTAGCCCCTGGAGGGATGGAATTAATAACCAGAGTTCCAATTTTTTGACCTTGGCCAGGAGCATTCATGTTTTTATAAATGAAATATCCCCCCACACCCGCCAAAATCAAAAACATAAAGACAGTAAGGGCAATCCAGATGCGATTAGAGGGCTGGGCTTGAATGCCGGTATTTGTGTTGTTGAAAGAACTTTGTGCGTTTGCATTTTGATTGATGCGTGTGCTGCTGTGTTGTCCAGTGATATCCACACTTCCTGTTCCCATCACGCTCGCAGTGGAGTTGCCTTGATAATCTACCCGTGTCGATTCGTGCTCTCCCCGCTGTACAATATTTTGCTGGGATTCACTGGTGAGTAAGATGGAGCGGGTTTGAGAATCGAGCAATAAGTCATTTTTGCGTTTATTCTTTTTGTTTTCAATTTCCTGACTAAAAAGTTTTTTTACCATGTTCGAAAGTTTGCGCGGGGAAAAATCCAGATAGGTCGAGTAAAGATATTTTGTCAGCTCCAGTTGCATGTCGCCCGCATTTTCGAAGCGATCTTTGGTGTTGTAGGCAAGGGCTTTGGCGATGATCTTTTTTAATCCTGCAGGAATGGAATTTGGAAAGCTTTCTTCGGTGATGCGGGTAGACCTGATTTTTTTGAGCACTTCAAACTGAGTCTCCCCCATGAAAAATTTCTGTCCGGTGAGCAGTTCGTAAAGCATGAGGCCGGTAGAAAAAATATCGGTTTTATGATCGACGGGTTTTCCCAAAGCCTGCTCAGGAGACATGTAGGTGATTTTGCCTTTAAGCACCCCCGCCATGGTGTTGGACATATTCATGGCCGCTTTGGCGATACCAAAATCCACCACTTTTACTTCGCCTTCATAGCTGATCAAAATATTTTGGGGAGAGATGTCACGATGGACAATGTTGAGGGGATTCCCATCCGGATCGCGCTTCGCATGGGCATAATCGAGGCCTTTGCAAACTTCGCTGATGATGAAAACGATGATGTCTTCTGTTAATTTTGGATCCGATTCTTTGGACCGATTCATCATCTCTCGCAAATTGATACCATCTACGAATTCCATCGAAATGAAATAATCGCTTCCAACTTTTCCTAAATCGAAAACCTGCACGATGTTGGTGTGAGAAAGCAAAACTGAGAGTTTTGCTTCGTCAATCAGCATGGTGATAAATTCTTTGTCGTTGGAACAGTGCGGCAGGATGCGTTTGATGACGAGGAGTTTTTCAAAACCATCGACGCCAAAAGTTTTGGCCTTATAAATCTCGGCCATCCCGCCTGTGGCAAGTCTTTCAATTAAAAAGTATTTCCCAAAAGGTTTGGGTTCAAATTCTTCACTCATCTTTTTTACTTCCAATTTTTTTTATCAGTTTAAAACTCTATGCTGCGTTCTTAATATTCTAAGGGGAGGGAGGGGTGTTGATCAACTAAAATGTGGGGACTTTACTCCTAGGGAGCGGAGTCACCAGTTCACCTCTTCAAAAACGGAATACTAAAATCATAGAGAAGATTTACTAGAATAGTTTGAATTAAGATAATAAAAATTAATGCAATTATTGGTGAGATATCCATTGGCAATCTTCGCAAAGCAGAGGGCATGTATTGGCGAATTTTATCCAACACAGGATCCGTGAGCTGTCTAAGGATGCGAACAATGGGGTTGTAGGGATCTGGATTGATCCAGGAGATAAGTACGGCTGCGGCCAATACAAAGGTATATAGGTTTAGCAGTAGATCGGTGATTTTGGCGAGAGAAAGGATGAGATAGCCTAAAAGTTTCATTGAGAGAGTTCCTTTCGTATTTCTTGAGCCCGTTTTGTGGCGGCTTTGACAGTCTTAAGCAAGACTTCACTCATTTTATATTTTTTTAACACCTTTAAACCTTCTAAAGTGGTTCCTTTTTTGGAAGTCACCAGGGAAATCAGTTCCGAAGGATTTTTACCCGTTTGCAAGAGGGTGTTGGCAGAACCTATTAGCGTTTTTAATGCAAGTTGATAAGCAATGTTGTCAGGGAGTCCTAATCGTTTTCCTGCTTCTTCCAAAGCTTGTGTAAAGGCGTAAACATAGGCGGGGCCTGAGCCAGAAAGACCCGTCACTACATCCAGCAGCTCTTCTTTTTCTATCCAAACTATTTCTCCACAGCCTGCAAAAATTTTCTCACTCAAAGTTTTATGGGCCGCACTGAGTTTTTTCCCATACAGACCTGTAATGCCCTGTCCAATGAGAGCGGGATTATTAGGCATGCTTCGCAAGATAGGACAGGAGGGCGCAAATTTTCTAATTAAGGCAGTCTCTACACCGGCCGCGATAGAAATCAGAAATTGTTTTCGAAGAAAAGGGGCAATTTCCCGCAAAACATTTTTCATTTCTTGAGGCTTGATGGCTAAAATCAGGACCTCGCTTATTAAAGCGAGCTGATGGTTATCCGACACAAAATTAATCTTGTGGGTCTGGACAAATTTTTTAGTTTTAGGAAGGTCCACATCAAACACAAAAATTTGTTTGGATGTAAAACCCTTTTTGAGCAGGCCTGAAATCATGGCCTGAGCCATGTTCCCACAGCCGATGAAGCCGATGGTTGGTTTAGCTGACATAGTTATTCCTGTTTGACGTGGATGCTCAGGCTTTAAGCGGCCTTTGTATAGTGAAGGTAAGTTTTAATATTTCTTAATTTTTTTTCTAAATTAACTTTATTTTCACCTGAAGCTAAGTCAAATTCCATTTGAAGTCCCATCCAAAATTGGGGGGAGTTTTTAAAAAAACGGGAGAATCTTAAAGCCAGATCTGCATTTAAGGATCTTTTTTTAGATAAGAGTTCACTGATTGTTTTACTGGAGACGGAGATAGCTTTTGCCAGAAGGGTTCTGGAAATATTTAAAGGATCAAGGAATTCTTCTTCCAAAATTTCACCTGGATGAATGGGTTCAATTTTTTTTGCTAACATATATTCTCTCCATTAAAGCTTAATGGTAATCCACAATTTCTACTTCTTCCGCTTCATTTTTAATCCATTTAAAGCAAATTCTCCATTGATTATTAATGCGTATGCTATGTTGTCCTATACGGTTTCCGCTTAACTTCTCAAGCCTATTATGCGGTGGAACTTTAAGATCTTCAATTGTTTTAGCATAATGAAGCATGATTAACTTTTTGTAGGCTGCTCTTTGAATGGATTGAGGAAGTTTTTTGGAAAAAATCCTGTTAAAGATTTTTTCAGTTTCTTGGCATTTAAAATTTTGAATCATTTATTACTCCTCTCCCCAAACAACTTCGTCCCCACCCTCACCATCGTCGCACCTTCCTCCATCGCAATTTCATAGTCTCCCGACATCCCCATCGAAAGCTCGATGAGCGGATGTTTGTAAATTTTCTTTTCATTCATTTCAATTGAAAGGCTTTTAAGTCGTTTGAAATATTTTCTGGAAGCTTCAGCTTCATCTGCAGCGGGGGGGATGAGCATCAGTCCTTTAATTTGCACATGAGAGTAGTGATTGGCTTGAACGAGGAAAGCGTCTAGACCTTCCGGTTTCAGCCCTCCCTTGTTTTCTTCTCCCGCCAAATCCATTTCAATTAAAACAGAAGTGATCCTATTTTTTTTGGCCGATTGTTTTTCTATTTCTTCCAGCAGACTCCTTCGATCGACAGAATGAATCAGAAAAGTTTTTCCAATGAGATATTTAATTTTATTGCTTTGAAGCCGGCCGATGAAGTGCCAGCGAATCTCAGGAGCTGCCGTTTTTAAGGCCTCTGCTTTTGCTCGCCATTCTTGTACGTAATTTTCTCCAAAATCTCGCTGTCCCAATTGATAGAGTTCCAAGATGCTTTCGGTGCTTTGAGTTTTGGAGACTGCAATCAATTTCGCTCGATTGGATATTTCTGCTTGGATTTTAAAATAATTGTCTTTAGGATTTCGCATACAAAAAAATGGTAACTACTCAGGTATCCCTGGAAATTGCGAGGACTGCCGAGCAAACCATCAGAAAAAATAAAAATGGACCCCCGATTTCTCGGGGGAGACACAATTTCAATTTTAATCCCGTCCAATAATTGCGAGTTCCGCAGCAATTGGAAGGGATGTCTGAGTAGTTACAAAAAATGAATGATCCCATACTAAAAACTTATCAAGATAATTTTGACCAGCTGCTCCTGCGTCATCCTCCGCAGAGCCTCTTGCCCGACCTGATTGAAGAAAAAAAGGCGGATCTTTCCTGGTGGCAGGAATTTCTTCAAAAGTTGAAAGACTGGTTTCAGCATCAAAATCCAAAGACGTCAAATTGGATGCCGGATTATCAGAACTTCGTCCTCTTTCTGAAATATCTTCTTTTTATATTGGTAGCACTCCTAGCGGCTTATCTCTTGTATTTGCTGCTGAGAAGTTTCAAAAGAGATAAAAGCGTGCCTACTCACGGAAGCTCCGAAGCTGCTGTTACTCCTCCCAAAATAAATTCACCCGAAGCTTATCAGCTTGCCCTACAAGCTCATGATTTTTCACTTGCCGCTCGGCTTTATTGGAAAGATTTTTTAAAATCCAGGCAACTTCCCCGAAGCATGACGCCTGAGGAGTGGAAGTGTAATTTTAATCTTTCAGAGTCGTCCGACTTGCTTCAAAAAATTTCAAAACTCATGTTTGGAGACCTGTCCCAACCCGAGGCGATCTTTAAAGAATGGGTGAATTGGATGGAGAGGATGCCTCGTGCGTGATCGTAAAAACATTTATTGGACCCTGGCAATTCTGGCTTTTTTTCTTTTCTGGGTTTGGGGTGAAACTCAGGTTTCCCTTCAGAAAAAAGAAGATCAGGCGACGGCTTATTCTTCTCAGGGGCGAGGGCTGAATTTTTTCTACAAGCTCTCCGAGTCTCTCTCTCCTGGTCGAGTACAACTTTCCGGAAGACTATTTAATAATCTCGAAGAATTGAAATCTTATAAAAGCATGGCCTTGTTGTCTCCCAAGAGCGAGTTTCGAAAAGATCAAAAAGAAATCTATAAGCAATTTGTAGAATCCGGAGGACTGCTGTTGCTTTCATTTGAGGACGAAAAAGAATTCAAGAATATGGAATCTTTTTTGAGTGAGATGGGGATATCACTGCAGCTGAAAAAAAGAGAAGATTTTAGGAATCAGACTTTGTCGCTTCTGAGTCCACAAAAAGAGAGTGACCTTTTTTCGCCTGAAGAAACTTACGCCTTTTATTCGCAGTTCGAAATGGAAAACCCCTTTTGCAAAGACCATGGTTTTGAATGCTATGTGTACCAACAGGATTTCGAAGAGGGAGGCGCGGTGTGGGTGATGGCGGGACTTCCACTCCTCTCGAATGCACTGATTGTGAAAAATGAAAACAGGCTGGCGGCCTTCCGCCTCTTAGAAAATTACAGCCCGCTTATTCTGGATGAATACCATCATTTTTATTCGGATTATGATTTTTTTAAATTGATGCAACAGCCGCGCTTTTTATTTCCCTTTTTGGGATTTTTCCTCAGTATCTTTTTGTTTCTTTTTTTCTCTCATGCCCTGCAGGATGAAGAAGAGGTCTTTGAGGCTCAGGCAGAGTCTGGGCCTGATGCCCCTCTCACTTTTCATGGCTTTAATGAAAATCTTCTTTATGCAACTTTGGCTCCCTCTTCCTCTTACCCTTCTGCCTTGAATCAGCATTTGGTTTTTTTGCAAAAAAAGTTTCCCCGTCGACACGCGGAAATACTTGGCCTTTTAAAACCCGATAACAATCTAAAAAATGTCCCTCACTTTCTGAAAGAGGGGATGCGTTTACTTGTCTTTCATCAAAACTGTCTGACAGAGAAAGGAAAACGATGAGTATGTTTAAAACCCAGGAACTTTATCAAAAAGTAAAAGAGGAATTTTCAGGCCTGATTTATGGCCATCAGGATTTGCTCGATCTGATTCTCATGGCTTTTCTGGCAGGTGGGCATGTCTTGCTGGAAGGCCCTCCTGGAACCGGTAAAACCATGACTGCCAAGGTTTTGGCGGCCTTGTTGGCCAAAAATTACAAACGCCTTCAATTCACTTCGGACATGCTGCCCTCCGATATTTTGGGGGCGCATATTTATAACCCGGCCGAACAAAATTTTAAATTTGTGCCTGGACCGGTATTCACCGATTTTTTGCTGGCCGATGAAATCAATCGTACCCCGCCCCGCACTCAATCCGCCCTGTTGGAGGCCATGGAAGAACGACAGGTGAGCATCGATGGAGAACAATTCAAGCTCAGCTCGTCTTTTTTTGTGCTGGCCACCCAAAATCCACAGGATTTTGAAGGCACCTTTCTGCTGCCCGAAGTTCAGCTCGATCGTTTTTTATTCAAGCTGGTCTTGGCGCATTCACCCCAGGAAATAGAACAAAAAATTATGGCCAAGGCCTTGAGCAAGCAAGGTTTTACTTTTGATCTTTCGCCTTTTACTTTTGATGCGGCGCAGATTCAGTCTGAAATTCAGGCGGTGAAAGTGGAGGAGAGTCTGCTTGCTTACGTGAGTCTTTTTTTGCAAAAAACGCGTCAGGAAGCCTTGCTACAATCGGGTGCCAGTATCCGAGCCGGCCTGGCTTTGGTGAAAAGCGTGCGGGTACGCGCTTTGTTCAAGGGGCGAGATTTTGTGTTGCCGGATGATTTGAAGGCGCTGGCACTGCCTGTGCTGCGACATCGCATCAAGCTCAATCCGGAAGCCCAGGTGGCTCAAGTGACTGAGCTGGAAGTGATTGATAAAATTTTAAAGGAAGTGCCGTTTCCTCAATGAAAAACACCCGTCTCTACCTCACTGACTACGCCTTTGCCGTCTTTGCCTTGCTCCAGGTATTGGGGGGATTTTGTCTGCTGTTTCCCCATCTCTTAAGCCTTTATATTTTGGCGCACTTCATATTTGTTATTTTACTCGTTGTGGATTTCCAAAAAACAAAAGTTTGGGAAGCTGCCCAGCTTTTCCTGAGTCTTCCAAAAACGCCTGAATTGGGAGAAGAATTGTCGTTAAAGATTCAACTCCGAAATTTTCCCTCTGTAGACTCTTTCTCTAAAATCGAAGCGATTCGCCCAAGACTGTTGCGATTGAAATTTAGTGATGTTGTGAAAGCATTTTGCATTGAGCAAGACGAGGCTCAAGTCTCTTTTGATTTTGTGGCTCAAAAACTGGGATATGAAAAAATAGAATTTCTTCTTCTGAAACATTTTTCCAAGTTAAAATTTTGGGTGAGAAAATTTGCATTGCCCATCATGCCCGAGGCCTTTCGTGTAATTCCCACGCGCCAGAAGATTTCCGATCAGGCCTTTGAACAGATTTTACCTCTTCAAAATTTGTTGCACGCGGGAGCGCGACGCAGGATGCAATCGAGGGCGGCTGAACAGTTTCATTCCTTAAGAGAATATCAGTATCCCGACAGCCGCCGACATATCGATGCCCGTAAATCGGCGAAGCTGGGCAAGCTGATGACTCGAACCTTCGATAGTTTGCATGACCATCATTTGATTGTCGTCCTGGATCTAGGCCGCTCCATGCTAGGCAATATAGGCAGTTCCCGAAAAATGGATTTCTACCTCTCCGCGGCGTTGACTCTCATCGAACATTCCCTGGCCGCACGCGATCGGGTGAGTTTTATTGCCTTTGCGCAAAAAGTGGAATTTGCCGTTTATTCTTCCCGCTCTGCCCGGGATTTTCTTCCCCTCTTTGAAGGCAACTTTTCTCCTTCGGCCCTGGAACAGGAAAGTAATTTTGCCTTGCTAAATCCGCTGCTGCAAAAAATATCGGGACAACGAAGCATCCTGCTGCTTTTGACGGATGTGTTTCGCAGTTCCAACCAGGATTATATTTTAAAATATCTGGCTCCCATCCTGCCCAAACACCTTACATTAAGCCTGAGCCTCATCGATGAAAAATACGATTTGAAGCAGCGAATTCTGTCGGCCAATCCACAGAACTTTGACCTGCAATCCTATAACCGCTTGTTGTATTCGTATTCCTTAGACGAGTCGGTGCAGCTCTTCAGAGAAAAAATGGCTGTCTTGGGTGCGGGCGTTGTTACCGTGCCCGAGACCTATTGGCTGACTAGCGTGGAGAAGGTTTATCGGCATTTGAGAAATTCGGGACGCTTGTAGGCGGCCACAAAGTCCAGGCCCAAAAAACTCCACCAATCAAGAGGCTGATGCCCATTTTTACAGGAAAGGGGATGGATTTTTGCGGACTGACAAAACTCTCTACGAGGGCAGCTAACACTAACCAGGGAGTAATGCCCAGGATGATAATCCCTGCATCTTTTGTGGCCTGGTAAAGTCTTTTTCTAAATAGTTTGTAAGGTCGCTGATAAAACACGCGTCCAAAAACCAGGCTGGCAAAACACCCCGCTACAATGATGCTCAGTTCCAGAAAACCATGGCCGGTAATAAACTGCAGCAGCTTGTCATCAAAATGATTCATGCGGCAAAAAGCAAAAACGGAACCCAGGTGAAAGCCGTTATAGACAAGAAAAAACAATCCCCCCAAACCAAAAAAAGCCCCTCCCAGAAAGCAATTGAGGGTCACCTGAATATTGTTTTGGGCGATCGCAAAGCCCTCTAAAAATTCCATCCCTACTATTTTTTCAAACCAGGCGTCTTTATTTTTGATGGTATCAAAAAAATCTTCGCCCATAAAAGCCAAGGCGTAGTGCGGATCGCGAATAGTCATGTGCCAGGCAAAAAGGGTGCTGAAAATAAAAAGGGCCAGGGTAAATAAAAAAAGCGGGAAATGATCTCTCCAGATTTGTCGATAGCGTTGCAGAAAAGTGTTTCTGGTTTTTTCTTTCACTTCCAATTGTTCCAGCAAAAGGGCCTGAGTGGCATCGGCCAAAAATTCTTTGCTGCGAATTCGAAGAGGATCAGCCCTGGGACAGTCTGCCTCTAATTGATAATAATCGCGAGTAAGGCGTTCAAACTTTTTGAGGATATTAAAAGTGCTGGCAAATTGCTGATTGCTCGCAGCTTGTTTGTCTTTCAAATATTGCTGAAATTCCTTCTGAAAAAGATTCTGATCTTGCTGAATTTGTAGACGGGTTTGGGGAAGCATAATTTATCTTATTTTGTAACCGCTCAGGTAGCCCTTCCAATTGCTGCGGAACTCACAACTATTGGAGGTAACGAAAACAAAAACTGCGTCACCCCCGAGAAATCGGGGTCCATTTGTATTTTTTCTCAAGGATTGCTCGGCAGTCCTCGCAATTTCCAGGGCTACCTGAGCAGTTACCTTATCTTTATCACCTGCGTCCCCGCAATTAAATCGTGCAGGCCGCGCTTGTCTTGTCTGACGCCTGCCATGATGAAACCAATGAAAAGCGTGAAATAGTTGAGAATCATCCCCAAGTGTCGGACAAGGGATTTCCCATAACCAATGTTTTGTCCGGTTTGAAAATCAACCACTCTTAATCCCAAAGCCAGTTTTCCCAAGGTCCCGCCTTTATTTTTGTTGAACCAAGCCATATAGAAGTATCCCAGTACAGCATTGATCACCATGCTGAATATTTTGTAGAGGTATAAGCTGGCAATTGCAGCATTGGCATTTTCAGGGTTGGAAACAATCGCCTTGAATAACAGGTAATAGTAGGGTGAATTGATGAGTAGCATCACAAAACCCAAGGCAAAACCATCGATAAACGCGGCAACAAATCTTATCCAAAATCCACCAGGGGTATTGCTAGACTTGGCTTGCAGACTGGGGAGTACTAAGTTTTCCATTTTTTTCTCTCCTTTATTTTTTCAATTGCTGATGACAATGTTCGGCAAAAAAAAGCATTAAACTTTCTTGATCTACTTTCAAATTTACTGCTTTCGGTAATACCTTTTTTAAGTCACTGAGAATTTCTTCAATTTTTTCAGCACTGGCCCTTTGAGTTTTGGAAATAAAATAAGGATACGCAAAGCCTAAATAATTTTGTGCAGTTTCGCCGGGCACAGCAGCTGCCTCTAGCGCTTCAGAGTAAAGATGATATTGTTCAGGAGTGATATAGAGAAATTGTTCTTCCTTTTCTTTTTTGGGTAAAAATATCACCTGGGTTCCACAAACCAGATCCCCCAAGCGTTGATGATTCTTGCTGAGCAGTATGCTCAGTAAGCCTGGGAAAATAAGCAGGCAATCGATGTAACGCAGGGCATCCCTTAAAACACATTGGCGCAAGCTGAGCTTTTTCACTTTTTCAGAAATGACTTGCAAGGCGAACACACGTTTCCCTAAAGTTTGACCCTTTTTGAATTCATAATAGACGAAATAACCATGGTAAATTCCAAAAATGACGATAAGAATAAGCAGCGCAAATAAGACGAAAAAAATTTGAGCGCCTATATTCTCTTTTACAAGAGAGCCCAAAAGGGCCGTGAGGGGAACCAATAATATTCCACCGAATATCAACAGCAAATACAAGCAGGCGGTAACAATACTGAGGTCGATGATATAGGCGAGAATTCTTCTGGGTAAGGGGGCCGCTATTCTTTGAATGCTGAGCCCTTCGAAGATATGAAATCTTGGATTGGTCAGCTCCAACTTTTGTAGTGGCTTATTCATCTCAGAAATAATAAACGGTAAAAGCTTTGCCTAACTTGAGTTCTTTTAATAAAATTTGAAACAAATATGAAAAAAAAATTGATTGTTGCAATCTTTATCTTTTGCAGTTCCTGTTTTGGAGGCTCAGCCAATACCGGTAAAGTGAAGAGCTATAAACCTGGCTGGGTGATGACGCAGAAATCCAGTTATCGGGTAGGTCTTCTTTCAGACGATTGGAAGAGGGAAAAACTGGGGCGCTACAAATCGCTTTTGCTCTATAATTCCAAGGCAAAGGCAAGTCTGGAAAGCGATGCTTTCTGCGATGCCTCTTTTGACGATGCGAGTTTGCAAACGCTGACCACCCATCTTCATTTTGATTTGAAGAACAAAAAAATAATCTCCCAAAAAGAACTCAAACTCGACTCTCGTTCCGCTCTGCATACCGTGGCACAAGGCAGTGTGGATGGAGTGAACTTTGTATTGGATACAGTAGTCATCAAAAAAGACAATTGTCTTTTCGACTTTGCTCTAGTGGTTCCTCCCGAAAATTACGAAGGGGTCAAAAAAGAATTTGAAGGTTTTTATAGTGGGTTCCATTTTGAAGGGAGTCTTCCATGACTCCTGAGACAAACAAAAAAAAGCCTTTGGTCCGCTTTCTTTCCTTTATAGGAGATTCTGTTCTTTCCTTTGTCACTTACGTAGGAGGGATTGCCTTACTCGTTTATCAAATTTTAAAAGCCATTATTAAAGAGCGCTTTCCCTGGAAGGACACCCTGGTCCAATTTGAGGTCATTGGGGTTAAATCGACCTCTCTCACCAATCTCATTGCTATCTTTACAGGAATGGTTTTGGCCTTACAATTCATCGTGGCTCTCTCAAGATTTGGCCTACAGCTTTATGCTGGAAACATGATCGGTATTGCTTTATGCCGGGAACTCGTCCCAGTGCTCACAGCGTTGATGATTGCCGCACGCGTAGGTTCCGGAATCACTGCTGAACTGGCTTCCATGAGTGTGACAGAACAAGTGATGGCGATCGAGGCCATGGGTTGTAATCCCATCCAAAAACTGGTGCTTCCTCGAGTGATTGCCTGTCTGTTTTGTGTGCCCTTGTTAAGTGTGTTGGCCGATGTCGTGGGAATTCTCGGAGGTCTGGTGATCACGATGCTGGAAACGGGTGTGGGGGCCTATTTTTATTACGATCAGACTGTGCAATCTTTAAAACTTTCCGACTTTGTCAGTGGAACAACCAAAACCATTTTTTTTGGTCTCTTTATCGGGTTGATTGCGACCTACGAAGGTTTGAACAGTCAGGGAGGAACCGAAGGTGTGGGAAGATCTACCACCACTTCGGTGGTGTATGCCTCCATTTGCATTTTTATTTCAGATTTTATTTTAACGAAGGTGTTTTTGTTGTTTTGATTTTTATGCAAAGTTTTATTCATTTTGAAAATATCTGTAAATCCTTTGGCCCAAAGAAAATATTTGAGGATTTAAACTTGGATGTCCAAAAAGGGGAGACCCTTTGTATTATTGGAGGTTCTGGTTCGGGTAAAAGTGTTCTCCTTAAAATTTTTCTTCGACTTCTTCCTCTCGATACCGGAAAAATTATATTTGATGGAGAAGAGGTGATGTCGATGAATGGGGCGCAGCTCATCAAGATGAGAAAACGAATTGCCATGCTTTTTCAGGGTGCAGCCCTCTTTGATTCACTGAGTGTAAAAGATAATGTGGCTTATCCTCTGCGAGAACATTCTTCTTACTCGGAAGAAGAAATTGACCAAATCGTGAATGAAAAACTGGAAGATGTTGGGCTTCCTGGAATTGGAAAAATGTTGCCCTCTGATCTTTCGGGAGGCATGCGGAAACGTGTCGGTTTGGCACGTGCCATTGCCACCAATCCAGAGCTGATTCTTTATGATGAGCCAACCACGGGTCTGGATCCCACCAACTCCCGTCGTATCGATGATCTCATTGTGCACTTGAAGGAGAAATACAAAGCAACTTCAATTGTAGTGACGCACGACATGCAGAGTGTGGCCCATGTGAGTGACCGCATCGCTTTTTTATATAATTATAAAGTGGAGTATGTGGGAACACTCGAAGAGTTGAAAAAAGAGAATCACCAAGTTGTGAAAGATTTCATGGCAGGGACTCTTAAGGATTAAATCGCTATTAAGGAACGATTATGAATTCAAAACTTTCTCTAAAAATATCGGTGGGCGTTTTTGTGCTCCTTGCGCTTACCGTACTGGTGACGATGGTTTTTATTTTGGGAGACGGGAGTTATTTCTTTAAATCCAGCTATACCTTAAAAGTGAAATTCAAAGACATTACAGGATTAAGATTGGGTTCGCCCGTTTTTTTAAATGGCTACAATGTAGGGAAGGTCGATAAAATTGAATTCTCTGACCAGGTGAGTGATAAACACTTTATAATTTTTTTAAATCTCCTTTCGGATTATCAGGAAAGAATAAGGGAAGACAGTACAGCCAAAATTGATACCCAGGGACTGTTGGGGGACAAAGCAGTCGCGGTGACCGTAGGTTCTGCAGAAAAACGAAAGCTCGAAAATGGAGAGTATATTGAAGTGAAGGAAACTATTTCATTGAGTGACATGTTTGAAAAAAGTTTTGGTCTGCTGGATCAGGTGCAAAAAATTGTCGGAAATGTGGACGGAATGATTCAGGACGTGAAGACCAAAAAAAGTCTTGTGAATGCCTTGTTGTACGATCCTAAAGGGGCTCAGGCTGTTTCAGATCTGGCGGGGACAATCGCTTCTACTCAAAAACTCATCCACGGCTTTGAAAAAGAAAATCTGGCAAAAAAGTTTTCAGCCTCTGCCAAAAATATTCAATCCATGACACAAAACTTTAGTGAAGTGAGTGCAAAAATCGAGAAGGGAGAAGGTTCTCTAGGTGGCTTAATTGCTGATCCCACCGTTTATTATGATCTTAAGACCTTACTCGGAAAAGCCAACCGCAGCGCGCTCATCAAAGCTGTGATTCGACACACGATGTCAAAAAATGAAAAACAAACCTTGAAGTGACACCAGTACCTGTTATAATTTTTCTGTGGGTTGTGTACGAGTGGGGTCGGGTTTACATTCCTTTCGTTCTTTTCATCACCATAATGAAGGAGGTCTTATGACCACGTCGGGGTCACTGATGGAGGTATTAAAAAACCTTCAAGATGTTAAAGGGTATCAAGAACTCAACTGGGAAGGTTCGTTTTCTGAATATCTAGATCTGGTCAGGCAAAATCCAAAAGTTGCGCGCAGCTCCTTCCAGCGCGTGTACGACATGATTATTTCTCACGGGTTCGAGGAATATAAAGAATACAAGAAAAAAATCATCCGCTACAATTTTTTTAAAGATCCTTTCGAGAATGGGAAAGATGCAGTTTTTGGTCTGGATCTGCATCTCATGAAATTGGTGGATCTTTTCAAAAGTGCGGCCGCCCGCTATGGAACCGAAAAACGCATTTTTCTTTTGCATGGGCCTGTAGGTTCTTCCAAATCTACCATCGCCCGTGTACTCAAAAAAGGCTTGGAGCAATATTCGCGCACTCCGGAAGGGGCCTTGTTTACTTATAAATGGATCAAAAACGGTGTGAATGAATTGCAGCATTTATTTGGTGCCAGCGAAGAAATCGCCTGCCCCATGCACGAAGAACCTCTCAAAATTATTCCGGAGGAACATCGCTCCAAGGTTTTAGATGAAATTAATTGGAAGCTTCCCGAGGCAGAAAAAATTCATCTGGAAGGCGATCTCGACCCTTCCTGCCGTTTTGTCTTCAAGACCTTATTACAGCATTACAAAGGCGATTGGCTGAAGGCCATCGAAAATCATGTGCGCGTCAAACGTCTGGTGCTTTCCGAAAAAGATCGGGTGGGCATTGGCACCTTCCAGCCCAAGGATGAAAAAAATCAGGATTCGACTGAACTCACCGGCGATATCAATTATCGCAAAATAGCCGAATATGGCTCGGAATCGGACCCTCGTGCCTTCAACTTTGATGGCGAATTCAATATTGCCAACCGTGGCATTATTGAATTTATCGAAGTGCTGAAACTGGACGTTGCGTTTTTATACGACTTGCTGGGCGCCTCTCAGGAACATCGCATCAAACCCAAAAAATTCGCCCAAACCGATATCGATGAAGTGATCATCGGTCACACCAATGAACCTGAATTTAGAAAATTGCAAAGCAACGAGTATATGGAGGCCTTGCGGGATAGAACCGTAAAGGTGGATGTGCCTTATGTTACCCGGCTTTCCGAGGAAATGAAAATCTACGAAAAGGACTTCAGTGCGCGGAAGATTAAAGGGAAACACATTGCCCCTCATACCCTGGAAACTGCGGCGATGTGGGGAATACTCACTCGCCTGGAGGAGCCTAAAAAGGCAAACCTTACTCTCATCCAGAAGCTGAAACTCTACGACGGTAAAACCCTCTCGGGTTACACCGAAGACAACGTGAAAGAATTGCGTAAGGAATCCGTCCGCGAAGGGCTGGATGGAATTTCTCCTCGCTACATTCAGGATAAAATTTCCAATGCCCTGGTGAAAGACAACGAAGGTTGCGTGAATCCTTTTATGATTTTGAACGAACTGGAAAGCGGTCTGCGCCATCACACCTTGCTCAAGAATGACGATCAGCGTAAAAAATACATTGAGCTGCTTTCGGTGGTGAAGGACGAATACGAAGACCGTGTAAAAAATGAGGTGCAGCGCGCTATTTGTGCAGACGAAGAGGCCATCGCCCGCTTGTGTGGTAATTACATCGACAATGTTAAGGCCTACACTCAAAAAGAAAAGGTTCGTAACAAATACACGGGGCAGGATGAAGAACCCGATGAACGTTTGATGCGCTCCATTGAAGAAAAGATTGATATACCCGATTCGCGCAAAGATGATTTTCGTCGTGAAATCATGAACTACATTGGGGCCTTAGCCGTCGAAGGTAAGAAATTTGATTACAAAACCAACGAGCGCTTGCAGAAGGCCCTCGAACTCAAAATGTTCGAAGATCAAAAAGATTCTATCAAACTCACTTCTCTGGTGACCAGTGTGATGGACAAAGACACCCAGGAAAAAATCGACGTGGTGAAAAGCCGCCTCATCAAAAATCACGGCTATTGCGATATCTGCGCCACAGACGTCCTGAACTTTGTGGCCAGTATCTTTGCAAGGGGGGATATTAAGGATAGGAGTTAGTTCCAATTAAAACATGAAAATCGAACAAGACTACAATCGCTTCAAACAAATCGTTCGAGGGAAAATCCGCAAGGAACTGCGTAAGTTTGTTTCTCAGGGGGAGCTTATTGGGAAGCAGGGCAAAGATCTTATTTCCATTCCTTTGCCTCAAATCGATATCCCACACATTGTCTACGGTCCCAATCAAAAGGGTGGGGTGGGGCAGGGAGAGGGCAAAGAGGGTGACGTCATCGGTAAAGGTGACCAAGAAGGCGATGGTCAAGGCCAAGCGGGCAGTGGGGAAGGACAGCATATTTTGGAGGTGGAGCTGACCCTGGATGAGTTGGCGCAGATTTTGGCTGAAGAATTGGAGTTGCCTAATATTCAGCCCAAAGGGACTGCGAATATCGTCGCCTCAAAAAACAAGTACAATTCTATTACTTACAATGGCCCCGACTCGCTTCGTCATTTCAAACGTACCTACAAACAAGCGCTGAAACGGCATATCCTGACTGGGCTTTATGATCCGGTGAAGCCGGTGATTGTTCCCATCCGCGAAGACAGTCGTTACCGTTCTTCCAAAGAAGAAAAAAAACCTCAGCGTAAGGCCGTAATTATCTACATGATGGACGTCTCGGGTTCGATGGGTCAGGAACAAAAAGAAATTGTACGCATCGAAAGTTTCTGGATTGATACCTGGTTGCGCTCGCAATACGAAGGCCTGGAAACCCGCTTTATTATTCATGATGCCGTTGCCCGTGAAGTGGATCGCGAAACCTTCTATCGCACTCGTGAGTCGGGTGGCACCATCATCAGTTCCGCCTATAAGCTCTGTCTGCAGATGATTGAGGAAGAATACGACCCGGGTGAATGGAATATCTATCCCTTCCATTTTTCGGATGGAGACAACTGGTCGGGGAATGACACACAAGAATGTTTGAATATGCTCGAGAAACAAATTTTTCCAAAGGTGAATGTGTTTTGTTACGGACAAGTGGAATCGGAATATGGAAGCGGGCAATTTTTAAAAGATTTAAAAAACAAATTTGGAGATAAAAAAGAAGAGCTCATTACTTCGCGCATAGAAGGCAAAGATAAAATTTTGGATTCGATCAAGGATTTTTTGGGTAAAGGAAAATAACATGTCCGACTACAACAAAGCCCCCGAAGAACTCGTCGAATGGAACATCAAGATCGAAAAGATTGCACGTGAGGTAGGTCTCGACTTTTTTCCTGTTTTTTTTGAAGTGGTGGATTGGAAAGAAATGAATATGATTGCGGCCTATGGCGGTTTTCCAAACCGCTATCCTCACTGGAGCTTTGGGATGCAGTACCAGGAACTTTCCAAATCCTACGCCTATGGTCTGTCTAAAATCTACGAAATGGTCATCAACAACAATCCCTGTTATGCCTACCTTTTACACAGCAATCACTTGGTGGACCAAAAACTGGTGATGGCCCATGTGTATGGGCACTGTGATTTTTTCAAAAACAATGTTTATTTTTCTCACACCAATCGCAAAATGATGGATGAAATGGCCAACCATAAAATTCGTGTTCGGCGTTACATCGATCAGCAAGGGCATGATGAAGTAGAACGATTTTTAGACGTCTGTCTTTCGATAGAAAACCTCATCGATAACCATGGCCCCTTTATTAAGCGTCGTGCGGAACAAGAGGGAAGAGTTTTACAAGAAGGAGAAGAAGCTCAGCCTTTGGTCAAAAAAATGAAAAGCAAAGGCTACATGGATAAATTTATTAATCCAAAAGAGTTTTTGGAATCGGAGAAGAAAAAAATTAAAAAGAGTCAGGAACAAGAGAGGGAATTTCCGGAGAGTCCTGTTCGAGATGTCCTCCTGTTTTTGCTGGAACATGCTCCCATGGAGCGTTGGAAGCGAGACATCCTGGCGATGATTCGCGATGAAGCTTATTATTTTTTACCTCAAATGCAGACCAAAATCATGAACGAAGGTTGGGCCTCGTATTGGCACTCCACCCTCATGACTCGGAGAATCATGAATTCCTCGGAGTTCATTGATTATGCCGATCACCATTCGGGGACGGTCGCCTCGAATGGCCGGCTGAATCCTTACAAGTTGGGGATAGAACTCTTTCGCGACATTGAAGATCGCTGGAACAAAGGCCGATTTGGAAAAGAATATGAAGAATGCGACAATATGGTAGAAAAAAAACGCTGGGATAAAAAAACAGGAATCGGAAAACAAAAAATTTTTGAAGTGAGAAAACTTTATAACGATCTCACTTTTATCGATACTTTTTTAACCGAAGATTTTTGCCGTGAAAACAAGATGTTCGCCTTCGATTATAATAAAGCCAACAATACGTACCAAATTACTTCTACCGATTTTAAGAAGGTGAAAGACAAGTTGCTTGCTCAACTCACCAACTCCGGCCGGCCCATGCTTTCGGTGGTGAATGGGAATTATAAAAATCGATCAGAACTTTATTTGAAGCACCAATACGAAGGCTTCGAGTTAAAAATCGACTGGTTAAAAGAAGTCCTTAAAAATCTGCATCAAATCTGGACTCGGCCTGTTTATGTGGAAACCAAATTTGAGGACCATGAGCATGTTTTTGGTTTTGATGGAAAAGAGCACAAGGATTTTCGGAAGGAAGCTCAGGTTTAATGGGGTAAGGATAGGCGTAAGGCGTGAGGTGTAAGGGGGGGAAACTGAATTTATTCCCTCACGCCTCACGCCTTACGCCTCACTCCTCACTTCCTTAATCCCCCTCCACACATCCCATACATTCCAAACCCACACGCCCACTAAAAGAAATAGAGAAATCAAAATCAGTCTTTCATTCTGAATAAAGCTCTGCCACAAATTTTTTCCCATCTTAGGGAAGAGATGATCGTGGTGATGTAAAGGGATGAGGGAGAGTTTCCAAAAGCTTCTCATGAAAAATAAAAGGGGAATCAGGCAGAGAAGAACGGAAGAGAAACTCAGGCATAGCCCTTTGAGCCTTTGACCAAGCTTGAATTGGCCCAAGCCAGGTAAAACACAGGTGGAAAGAAGAAGGGGAGTAAGGGTTTTTTTCATAAGGATGTCATCGCTCGCAATGACAGCGATGTCAATATTGCCCAAAATTTAATCAATTTGCTAGCGCTGATGAATCTTCTCCACAGTACTGCGTCAAATAAATCATCCACAGGTCTATCCACAGTTCTTAAACAGTTTCTGTGGATTTCTTTGCCTCTATCCACAACTCTGTTAACTTATCTAAATTAATAGATTTTTTATCATATTGCTTCATTTTTTCTTCTACAAATTGGAAGCGTTTTGAAAATTTCTGGCAACTCTGTTGAAGAACTTCTTCGGGGTTCAATTGGAGGTGACGTGCAAAGTTTGCCAGGGTAAAAAAGACATCTCCCAGTTCTTCTTGAATATCCATGCCTTGTCCATTTTTGAGGGCTTCTTTCAGTTCCTGAAACTCTTCTTCTACTTTTTCTATAACGCCTTCTATTTGAGGCCAATCAAAACCCACCGTGGCTACTTTCTTTCCTATTTTATAGGCTTTTTGAAGGGCAGGTAAGGCCTTGGGAATGTCAGCCAGAATGGAACTCTCTTTTTCACAGTTTTCATTATTTTTTTTGGCAATTTTTTCTTGGGTCTTGATTTCTTCCCAACGTCTGGAGACTTCTTCGCTATCTTTTATTTTTTCATTTGCAAAGACGTGAGGATGACGGCGTTTCATTTTTTCGATGAGCACTTGCAGAATATCCGCAAAATCAAATTCATTTTTTTCTGAGGCAATTTGTGCGTGAAAAAAAATCTGTAAAAGTAAATCTCCCAGCTCTTCTTTGAGCAATGTAGATTTTTTTTCATCGATGGCTTCCAGCACTTCATAACTTTCTTCCAACAGATAGGTTTTTAAAGATTCATGATTTTGCTTTTTATCCCAGGGGCAACCCTCTTCGCCTCGGAGCACTCTCAGGATATTCAGCATCTCTTCCAGCAGTTTTTTGGCGTTTTCTTGGTTTTTATGCATA
Organism: Deltaproteobacteria bacterium; assembly: GCA_015233135.1. Classification (NCBI taxonomy): domain Bacteria; kingdom Pseudomonadati; phylum Myxococcota; class Myxococcia; species Deltaproteobacteria bacterium. The sequence goes on along the minus strand of JADFYH010000002.1, from coordinate 6,696 downwards.
AAAAACTCGTGTTTTTGTTTTTAAGCCTTGAATTTTAGAGCTAGAAGTCAGTAATCAGTTGCCAGTTATCAGTTTTGTAATAGACTACCTGCTCTTAATAACTGGCAACTAATAACTGATACCCGATCACTGACAACTAGTAACTAGCAACTGTATTCAAAGGTGCCACCATAGCTCAGTTGGTAGAGCAACTGATTCGTAATCAGTAGGTCAGCGGTTCGATTCCGCTTGGTGGCTTAAGATTTAACAATAATAACCACCTTTAAATCCTCGGGAGGATTCTATGGGAAAAGCAATGACCAAAAGCCAAATCATTAACAAACTTGCAGCAGACACGAGCTTGCTCAAGAAAGATGTTGTTCAGCTTGTTGAAGATTTAGCCGCCTTAGCACTGAAAGAAGCAAAGAATGGATTCACACTTCCTGGACTGGGAAAACTGGTTTTAGTGAATCGTAAAGCACGCATGGGTCGTAATCCTCAAACAGGAGAGGCAATTAAAATTCCTGCGAAAACTGTTTTGAAATTTCGTATTGCCAAAGCAGCAAAAGATTCAGTGCTGGGTAAATCTGCCAAAAAGAAAAAGTAATTTTTTTGGAAAGAATAAAAAGGCGTTCTGGTTTTTTTTCGGAGCGCCTTCTTTTTTATATGTGACCGGCTCGAGCAAGTTCAAAGCTTGTTATTCTCAGGATTAACGCTTTGGATAAGCCTTGGAAGGAGACTGCAATGAAAAATAAAATTTTATTAGCGCTGATGTTTTTTTTATTTCCTCTAATAGCCCGGGCAGAAAATAAAAATATTTGTCTCAATATAAAAGACATGAGCTGTGCCATGTGCGCTGCACGGGTAGAAGGGGCGCTCAAAAAAGTGGATGGAGTCACCAAATGCAGTGTAGATAATAAAACTGCCAAAGGAAGCTGCGATTACGACGATACCAAAACGAGTGCAGACAAGATCTTGGAGGCTTGCAATAAGACGGGATTTAAGTGTGAGAAGTGTGAGTAGATTTCTGGAAACTGATATTGTGCATTTTTATTTTTTTCTTGGCGCAGGTTTCGGATTAGCCCGATGAAATCCAAACTTCTAAAATTTTTTTTTATTTTTTCCCTCTGTTTTTCATTTCCTGTCCTCGCTCAAGAAAAACTCGTTCTTCCCAACCCCATTGATCACTCTGCGTTCAGCCAAATTCTCAAAAAATATATCAGTAAAATTGGCTTGGTCGATTATCGATCTCTCAAAAGAGACAAAGAGGCCCTCGCTGTTTTGAATGGCTATTGTGAGGACTTGTCAAAAATAGATATTTTTGTCTTAGAACCAGTTCAAGAGCGAATGGCCGCGTTGCTTAATTTGTACAATGCCCTGGTTTTGCGAGAGGTTTTAAAATTTTATCCGGTTCAAAACACTTCTCAGATTCCTCATTTTTTTGAGGAGGCACGTTATGCTCTTGCAGGTTTTGAAAAGAAGATGTCTCTGCTCGATATCGAAAATTTATTTCATGAACGATTCAATGACCCTCGACACAATCTAGCCCGTGTCAATGCCTCCATAGCCGGGCCTATCTTTTTGCAAGAGGCCTTCAATTCTAAGAATTTGGAAAAACAGCTCGAAGAAGTCACCGCTCGTTTTATTAACGATCCCTCCAAGGTGAGCTATGATGCCCGAAGAAATGTGGTGGGAACTTCCCCTCTGTTTTTATGGTTTGAGGAAGATTTTAAACGCTACTCCATGTCCCTGAGAGGCTTTTTATCTTCCCGTATTCCAGTCAATCTGAGCACGAAGGTGGAGTTTGGCGGCTATGATTGGCGTTTGAATGATACGGTATATCGATAATTCTTAATTACAGCACATCCGCCAAAGCGGAGCGATCCTCCGAGTGAATGCGGGTGAGGTTGAGCTCTGCCTCGGGCAGCAGTTGCTCCACATAAAATTTAGCCACTTCAATTTTTCCCTGAAGGAATTTTTTGCGTTCCGCCGTGGAGGCAGAGGGTAATTGTTTTAAGGCAACGGCGGCACGACGCACGAGCAGCGAGGCACAGACGATATCGCTGAAGGCCCTCAAAAAGGGTGTGGCGACATAGCCGGGGAAGTTTCCGTCCTGGGACGCTTTCTGAGCTATACGTTGCGCGGCTTGGCCGAATTTTGAAATCGTAGAGATAATTTTATCTGCGGCGGGTTTTAATTCTGCATGGGCCGACACTTCTTGCAGTTGTTGTGTAGTACGTTGAGAATATTTCAGTAAATTTTTTCCGCCATCCCTCAAAAACTTGCGGCCTATCAAATCCATGGCCTGAATGCCGTTGGTGCCTTCGTAAATTGAGGCAATCTTCAAATCTCTCATGTATTGTTCTACCGGATAATCTTGCGTGTAACCATAACCGCCATAGGTCTGGATGGCGAGTTCGGTAGAACGGAAACCCATGTCGGAGCCAAAGGCCTTGGCCACCGGAGTCATCAGGCCGGCAAGGGATTCATATTCGTGGCGTACTTTTTCATCCGGGTGATGCCAGGCCAGATCCACCATAATAGAGGCTTCCATCACAAGACAGCGCAGAGCTTCGACATAGGCCTTTTGAGTCATCAGCATGCGACGCACATCGGGGTATTGAACGATGAGGGTCTTGCCGCCTTGAGTGCGTTCCTTGGCATAAGACAGGGCATATTCATAAGCAGGAGCTGCAAGTGCTACCCCTTGCTGCCCCACGGCCAAGCGGGCTTCGTTCATCAGCTGAAACATGTAAATCATTCCCTGCGATTGTTTCCCGATCAAAAATCCCTGACAGCGATCATTTTCTCCGAACTGGAGCAGACAGGTCGGGGAGGCCTTGATGCCCATCTTGTGCTCGATTGAGACCAGGCTCACATCGTTGTCTTGTTCAAAAGAGCCATCGTCCTTCACACGTTTGGCCGGGACAATAAAAAGGGAAATCCCTTTGGTGCCCGGGGCATCGCCCTCAACACGGGCCAGCACGAGATGCACGATATTGGAGGAAAGCGAATGGTCTCCGCAGGTGATGAAAATTTTCTGCCCTTTGAGCAGGAAAGATCCATCGGCCTGTTTCTTGGCGACAGTAGAGATGTCACCCACGGCGGATCCGGCCTGGGGTTCGGTGAGACACATGGTGCCACACCATTCACCGGTGTTCATGCGACTTAGGTATTTTTGTTTTTGTTCTTCCGAACCAAAACTTTGGATGACGTTGCAGGATCCACGGGTGAGCAGGTGAAAGAAAGCGAAGCTGGCACAAGCGCCCATGACAAATTCAGAAACCACGGTGTTGATGGTGGTGGGAAGCCCCATGCCATTGTATTCAGGGTTCAAGTCAATCGACATAAATCCATTTTGACCAAAGGCGGTTAAGACTTCTTGAAATCCCTCCGGCATCACCACACGGCCATTGATCATTTTACATCCCTGACGATCGCCTTTCTCATTTAAGGGAGCGATCTCATTTTTCGCAAACCTCAAGCCCTCATCAATCACAGAGCGATAGATGTCTTCGCTTTGACCTTGAAAGCGGGGGAGTTCGGTGAGCTGGGTGGTATTTAAAAAATCAAACGCGGTAAAGAGGATGTCTTCTAAATCGACTTTGTATTCCATAGCGAGCTCCTTGATATAGATTGAGGGCCCCTTTTCAAGCGGATCAGATGCCGATTGTCAAGTCTGCTGAGAGGCTGGTGTCATATTCAGAGTTATTTTTAAAAAAAATGTTTATTGTTCTTAATAAATCACTAAAAAAAACTCGACTTTTTCAAGTCATTCAAGATAGAGCGCGTTGCTTTTCTTCTTTATCAATTATTTGGAGGCTTTTATGGCGACTGCTTTGGAACGAACGAGAAATATTGGAATTTCTGCCCACATCGATTCGGGTAAAACTACCCTTTCTGAACGTATTCTATTTTATACCAACAAAATTCATCGCATCGAAGAGGTAAAAGGAAAATCCGGCGTGGGTGCCACCATGGATTTCATGGACCTTGAACGGGAAAAAGGCATCACTATTCAATCTGCCGCCACTTATTGTGAATGGAAAGAAACCATTATCAACCTGATTGATACTCCGGGACACGTCGATTTTACCATCGAAGTGGAACGCGCCCTTCGCGTGCTTGATGGCGCAGTGCTTGTGCTCTGTGCCGTATCGGGTGTGCAGAGTCAGTCCATTACCGTCGACAGGCAAATGAATCGCTATCATGTTCCCCGTATTGCCTTTGTGAATAAAATGGATAGAGCAGGGGCAGATCCCATCCGTGTTCGCGATCAATTGCGTGATAAACTTAAACACAATGCCCACATGATTACCCTTCCCATTGGGGCCGAAGATCGCTTCCAGGGTGTGGTAGATTTGGTGGAAATGAAGGCCATTTATTTCGATGGAGAAAATGGGGAAAAAATTCGAATTGAAGAAATTCCTTCCGATATGCTCACGCAAGCCATGGAATTTAGGCATGAATTAATTGCCGCTTTGGGGGATTTTGACGATGATGTGGCCAGCCTCTTTTTGGAAGACCAGGACGTTTCGGTTGAACTCATGCGACGTGCCCTGCGCACAGCCACACTCAGCCTGAAATTTACTCCAGTGATGTGTGGATCCGCCTTTAAGAATAAGGGGGTGCAGGTTTTGCTGGATGCAGTCGGTTATTATCTTCCCAATCCTACTGAAGTAGAAAATGTGGCCCTGGATCAAAACAACGAAGAAGCGCGGGTTATCTTGGAATCCAGTCCTGACAAGCCTTTTGTGGCTCTGGCCTTCAAGCTGGAGGATGGGCGTTTTGGCCAGTTGACCTTCATGCGTATCTATCAGGGGAAAATCAGTAAAGGGGAGTGGATTGTCAACAGCGTGAACGAAAAGAAGCTGAAGGTTCCCCGTCTGGTGCGTATGCATGCCGATCAAATGCACGATATCGAAGTGGCGAGTGCGGGAGACATCGTGGCCTTCTTTGGCGTGGAATGTGCGTCCGGAGACACCTTTACGGATGGGAAGGTGCGCTACACCATGACTTCCATGCATATCCCCAATGCGGTTATTTCACTGGCCGTGGCACCTAAAGAGAAAAGTGGACAGGTCAATTTTTCCAAAGCCTTAAATCGTTTTTCCAAAGAAGATCCCACCTTCCGTGTTCATCGCGATGAAGAAAGTGCTCAAACCATTATTTCCGGAATGGGCGAGTTGCATCTTGAAATTTATATTGAGCGCATGAAACGCGAATATGCCTGCGAAGTGATTGCGGGTAAGCCTCAGGTGGCCTACCGGGAAACCATCACCCAAAAAACCGACTTCATGTATCAGCACAAAAAGCAGACCGGGGGTTCGGGACAATACGCAAAAATCTGTGGTATTTTTGAGCCCCTGCCGGCCGATTCGGTTCAAACTTACGAATTTGTGGATGATATCGTGGGGGGTAGAATCCCTCGAGAATTTATTCCTTCTTGTGACAAGGGTTTCCAGGACCAAATTAAAAAAGGTCTGCTGATTGGCGCTCCAGTGGTGGGCTTTAGAGCGATTATCAACGACGGGGCTTATCACGCGGTCGATTCCTCGGATATGGCCTTTAAAGTTTGTGCCATGACCGCAGTGCGTGAATTTTATGACAAATGCAAACCGATTATTCTGGAACCCATCATGAAGTTGCAAGTACAGGCCCCTGAAGAGTTTCAGGGCTCTGTGGTGGGACAGATCAATCAACGTCGTGGCGTTATTTTAAGTACCTCCACGGACGTGGGTTATGTGCAGATCGATGCCGAGGTTCCTCTTTCCGAAATGTTCGGTTACTCCACCGATTTGCGCAGTGGAACCCAGGGAAAAGGTGAATTTACGATGGAATTCCTGAAATATGCCCCTGTGCCTCGCGGTGTGCAGGAAGAATTAGTGAAGCTTTATAAAGAGAAAAAAGAAGCTGAGAATAAATAACTCACTTTATGCAATATTCGAGTCCTCACCCTCTCGACGGGAGAGGGCAGGGAGAGGGCAAAATCAACTTATGATTAGCGAAGTAAAGTTAATTGAAAACCTGCTCAAGGAATCTGCCAAGCGTTTGAAAAATATCAAGATCGCCTTAAATGCCTCTGGATTGAGTGCAAGTAAAACGATTCTTCCCAAACGAATTCGCCTGCGAAAAAAAGAAGAAGAGAACGAATATCAGCATCTGATTGAAGATTTAAATGAAATTCTTGCCTACTATCTGGGCGAGGAATTAGTAGTTTTTAGAGGGGCTGAACTTCTCAAAGGTCTCAATTCACTCCATTACAACTATCCCGAGCTTCAGGGCTTAAAGATCAGTGATCACCTGTCCCTTCTCTCCCAAGTGAGGGCGGTCGTTTCCAATAACTAGAATTTCTAAATTGTTAACAAGTCTTGGCAACTCATTACTTGTTTATTTCTAATCATAGATGCATTTAATTACTGGGGGTAGTTTTTTTTGATAAGGCGAGAAGTTTCTTGATTTCTATTTTTTTCCCTTTGCCTTCTTCTTTTCTAAAGTCAATCACTTCTTGTTTGGGGTGTTGTTTTGACTCCAGTACTTTTTTAATAACTCCTTTAAATACACTGCTAATAATACTTTGCCATTGATGCCATTTCTTTTAACACAAATACTCTCGTATCGATTCTTTCATTTCTTGCTCGAATGTATTCTCTCGAAACATATTCTTCTCTAATTTTGATTTCTTAAAATCGTAGCTCTTGTTCAACTCTTGCTCTC